>NZ_JBFBGN010000052.1:0-44056 GCF_040684675.1 Streptomyces sp. NPDC089915
CGGGCGGTTCCGGGCCCGGAACCGCCCGCCCGCCGGGTCAGCGCCGCTCGCTCGGGACGACCACCCGCAGCGCCGGCGAGGCCAGGACGTCCCGCTCGCAGAACCGCGAGGTCACCCACCGCTCCCGCGAGAACAGCCGGGTCTGGTCCGCGTGGAACGGCGAGGTGGGATCCGCCGACTGGCTGTACGTCAGCACCGTGCGCGCCACCGGGCAGCGGCTGCCGTCCCAGCCGACCGCCTGGATGTGGCTGGAGCCGTGGACCACCTCCGCGTAACCGCCGGCCGCCGCGTTCCACGGCGCCTCGATCTTGTTCCACACGCCGAGGGCCTCCGTACCGCCGCCCACCGGCAGCCGCCGCCCGTCGCGCACCACGAACTGGTGCTCGCCCAGCGGCGCGTCCAGCGCGATCCCGGCCGCCCGCAGCTCGGCGACCGTGTCCGCGAGGGCCCGGCCGACGCCGGGGGCCGCCCGGTTCAGCGTCCGGGGGGTGCGCACCGGATCGGCCGCCGAGAACGGCACCAGCCACAGCTCCCGCGCCGGCGTCGAGGCCGTCAGCCGCCGCCAGAACCGGTCGAACAGCAGCGCGCCCCGGCTCGTGGAGTCCGCCGTACGGTCCCAGCCCGCCAGCACCCCGCAGGCCGCCGACACGTCCACCGCCCCGCCGTCGCTCCCCGTCGCGCTCCCGCCGGGCAGCTCCGCGCAGGCCCGCGCCGCGTCGGCGGCCGCCAGGTCCCCGGCCGGGACCCGGTCGGCGTACTGCTGGCGCTGCAGGTCGCCCACCGTCAGCCGGCCCCGAGCGGCCATCGCCGACACGTCCTCCAGCGCCCCGCGCGTACGCGTCGAGCGCGGGGCGGAGACATCGCCCCAGACCCGCTCGTAGCCCGTCAGCGGCCGGTCCGCGTTGGCCAGCCAGGCGCTGTCGTTGGAGTTCTCCGCGTACGGGGCGTCCCGCAGCACCGGCGCCCGGCCCGGGCCGAACACCCCCGGCTGCACGGCGTCCGGGTCGGAGCCGAGGGCGCAGTCGCCGCGCGAGCCGTCCAGGACCGCCAGCCCCGACGCCGGATAGGTGGCCCGGCCCAGCGGGGTGGAGCAGCGGGCCGCGAGCTCGTCGGTGATCCGGGGGAGCACCTGGGACTGGGTGAAGAGGGTGCCGCCGGCCGAGTCGGCGGCCACCGTGTTGACCCAGGGCAGCCCCTGGGTGCGCCGCAGCGCGTCCTGGATCCCTGCGACCGAGCCGGCCCGGGCCAGGGCCAGAGCGGTGTCGGAGCCGCGCAGGTTGACCGCGTTCGGGTCGTTCAGCGCGTAGGCCTCCGCGCCCGTCCACGGCAGCGGCAGCCCGGGGCCCAGGGTGGTGACCACCGGCCCGTACCGGGTCCACCACTGGCCGCGGGTGACCGGGGCCCCGCCCGCCACCTCGACGGTCACCCTCCGCTCCGTCATCCGCTCCGGCTTCCCGTCGACCAGGTAGGCCGTCGGGTCGCCCGGAACGAGCGACAGCCGGTGCACGCTGACCGGGGTCCCGGTGGCCACCGTGTGGCTCCACGCCACCTTCTCGGTGAAGCCGATGTTCACCACCGGCGTGCCGAGCAGCGAGGCGCCCGAGACGTTCAGCTCGCCCGGGATCGTCTGCTGCGCCTGCCAGAACCGGCGCCCGCCCTGCCACGGGTAGTGCGGGTTGCCGAGCAGCAGGCCCCGGCCGTTGGCGGTGGTGGAGCCGGCGAAGGCCACCGCGTTGGAGCCCATGTCGTAGCGGGAGGTGTCGAACAGCCGGCGGGCGGCCTCGGCGGCGGCGCCGGGATCCGGCCCGTCGGCATCCGGCCCGCCGGGGACGGCCGTCCGGGCGGCCGGACCCGGCCCGGGCGGCAGCGCCGCCGTGATCCCGTCCACCGCGCGCCCCTGCCCGCCGAGCACCGACACGGCCAGGGCGCGCGCGGCGACGTCGGTGGCGGTGACCGGGCGCACCCAGGCGGCGCCCGCGCAGGCGGGGTCGGTGATCCGGTTCTGGGCGAGCCAGGCGTCGTACCCGGCGGCCCAGCCGCGCATCAGCTCCCGCAGCGGTCCGCTGGGGCCGGCCGGAGCGGGGGCGGCCAGCAGCCGCTCCACCGTGCCGGACTCCCGTACGCCCTTGAAGTACAGGTCGCTGGAGAGGTTCCGGGAGGCCGAGGAGAGCGAGTAGTCGGTCGCGGCGTCGGGGCCGAACCAGCGGGAACGCTCCCCGGACACCGTCACGAACCCGTCCGCGAGCACGCAGACCTGGTCGGCCGCCTGGGCCCAGCCGGTGCCGAAGCCCAGCCGCGCGTAATCGCGGGCCCATATGTGCGGGATGCCGTTCTCGGTGTACCGGATGACGGCCGACAGCCCGCCGCCCCGGACTGAGGAGTCCTCCGGGCCGGCGGCTCCCGCCTGGGGCGCGGCGGCCGTCGCGGTGAGCAGCGCGGCCCCGGCGACGGCGAGCCGGCGCAGCAGCCGGCGGGCTCGGGGCGGACCGTGTAACGCGTGCACTGTGTCTCCCAAGTGGCATGAGGGCGGGCGGGGTTGCCGGTGCGGCGGATGGTGCCCGCGTGACTGACACTCATGCAGCCGGCCCGACGGCCTGTCAACAACGCCGTACCCGCCCGTCCGCCGCGCCGATCTTGACCCCGGCCGCGCGGCGGGGCGAGGATCGCGCCATGACGGCAGTACGGCACCACACGGTCGACGGGCTCGTACGGGCCGCCGCGCGGCGGCACCCCGACCGGACCGCCCTGCGCTACCGGCAGCGGACCTGGACCTACGGGGAACTCGACGCGGCGGTCTCCACCGGCGCCGCCGTCCTGCGGCAGCGCTACGGGCTGGCCCCCGGCGACCGGGTCGCGGCCTTCGCCCACAACTCCGACGCCTACCTGATCGCCTTCCTCGCCTGCGCCCGGGCCGGGCTCACCCACGTCCCCGTCAACCAGAACCTCACCGGCGGGGACCTCGCGCACATCCTGCGCGACTGCGCGGGCGCCCTGGTCCTGGCCGACCCCGGCCTGGTGGACCGGATCCCCGCCGGTCAGCCCGTACGGGCGCTGCGCGACGCCCCCGGCTCCTTCCTGGAGGAGCTGGCCGAACCCCTGCCCCACGAGCCCTCCGCCGACCCCGCCGCCGTGGTGCAGCTGCTGTACACCTCGGGGACCACGGCCCTGCCCAAGGGCGCGATGATGACGCACCGGGCGCTGGCCCACGAGTACGAGAGCGCCATCGCCGCCCTGGACCTGGCGGAGGGGGACCGCCCGGTCCACTCGCTGCCGCTGTACCACTCCGCGCAGATGCACGTGTTCCTGCTGCCGTACCTGGCGGTGGGCGCGGACAACACCGTCCTGGACGGGCCGGTAGCCGAGGAGGTCTTCGACCTGGTGGAGGCGGGCCGGGCGGACAGCCTGTTCGCGCCGCCGACCGTGTGGATCGCCCTGGCCGGCCACCCTCAGTTCGGGGAGCGGGAGCTCGGCAACCTGCGCAAGGCCTACTACGGGGCCTCGGTCATGCCGGTCCCGGTCCTGGAGCGGCTGCGGGAGCGGCTGCCGGGGCTGGCGTTCTACAACTGCTTCGGGCAGAGCGAGATCGGCCCGCTGGCCACCGTGCTGGGGCCGGACGAGCACGAGGGGCGGCTGGAGTCCTGCGGGCGGCCGGTGCCGCACGTGGAGGCCAAGGTGGTCGACGAGGCCGGGGCGGAGGTCCCGGACGGCACGGCGGGCGAGGTGGTGTACCGGTCGCCGCAGCTGTGCCTGGGCTACTGGAACGACCCCGAGGCCACCCGCGCGGCCTTCCGGGACGGCTGGTTCCGCTCCGGCGACCTCGCCGTACGGGACGCCGAGGGCTACTTCACCGTCGTCGACCGGGTCAAGGACGTCATCAACTCCGGCGGGGTGCTCGTGGCCTCACGGCAGGTGGAGGACGTGCTCTACACCCATCCGGGCGTGGCCGAGGCGGCCGTCGTGGGGCTGCCCGACGAGCGGTGGATCGAGGCCGTCACGGCCGTCGTCGTTCCCCGCGGGGAGGTCACGGAGGCCGAGCTGATGGCCTACGCCCGCGAGCGGCTCGCCCACTTCAAGGCCCCCAAGCGGGTGCTGTTCGCGGAGGCCCTGCCGCGCAACGCCAGCGGCAAGATCCTCAAGCGGGAGCTCCGCGACCGCCTCGGCGACTCGTGACACCCCGCCGGCCGGGCCCCGCGGGACGCGGGACCCGGCCGGCGGGCGGCGGCGCCGGTCAGGCGTCGAAGTCGGTGCCCCGGCTGACGGACTCCCAGGTACGGGCCTCCTCGCGGCCGGCGTCCCCGTGGGCGAGGATCGCGTCGAGGGCGTCGTTGCCCAGGGCGAGCCGCAGCGGGGTCTCCTCGGCGTCCAGCGCGGCCAGGATCGCGGCGGCCGCCTTGACCGGGTCACCGGGCTGCCTGCCGTCGCTGCCGGGCAGGCCGGTGCGGACCGCGCCGACGGTGTCCGCGTACGCGGGCAGGACGGCGGCCGACTGCTGGAGCGCCGCTCCGCCCGCGAAGCCGGTACGGAAGGACCCGGGTTCCACGATCAGCGTCTTGATCCCGTAGGGCGCGACCTCGCCGCGCAGCGCCTCGGTGAGGCCCTCCAGGGCGAACTTCGTCGCCGAGTAGGCGCCGACGCCCGGGAAGGACAGCCGCCCGCCCATGCTGCTCATCTGCACGATCGCCCCGGACTTGCGCTCGCGCATGTGCGGCAGCACGGCGCGGATCAGCGTGACCGGGCCGAAGAAGTGCAGCTCCATCAGATCGCGGAGCTCGGCCTCGGAGGTCTCCTCGACCGCTCCGATCAGCCCCCGGCCGGCGTTGTTGACGAGGACGTCGATCCGGCCGAACCGCTCCACGGCCGCGGCGACGAGCTCCTCCGCCCGCGCCGTGTCCGTCACGTCCGCCGCGACCGGTACGAGCCGGCCCGGGTGGGCGGCCGCCAGGCCGTCGAGCGCGGCGGGCCGGCGGGCCGCCGCGACGACCGTGTCACCGGCCGCGAGCGCGGCCTCCGCCAGCGTCCGTCCGAAGCCCGACGTGGCTCCGGTGATCAGCCATACCCGCCCGGCGCCGAGATCCTGCGCAGACATCAATCCCCCTGATATCAAACGGTGTTGTGGGTGGTGCAGGCGTGATCCTGCCATGTTCCCGCCCGCCGGGCTCACTCCTGTCCCGGATCGTGGGAAGGGTCCTCGCCGGAACGCAGGACTCCGCCGGCCCGCAGCCGCCGCAGCGTGAGGTGCTCGTGGACCAGGCGGCCCACCAGCGCCCCGCCGTAGACGACGAAGCCGACGCCGACCAGCCAGGACTGGACGACCAGCAGCGTCCCGAACGGGCCGTACGTCACCGCGTTCGAGGCGATCAGCGGGGAGAACACGAGCTGGGAGAAGACCCGCAGGCCCAGCAGGCCGACGCTGGTCGCCACGGCCCCGGGGAACAGCGCGGCCCAGCGCACCCGCCCGCCCAGCAGCAGCCGGCCGGAGCTCCAGAAGAACAGGCAGGTGCCGACCAGGTCGCTGACGGTGCCGAGGGCCGCCCCCGCCGTGTCCGCGGAGGGTGCGGGGATCCCGACGAGCAGCGCCAGGTAGCAGACCAGCAGGGCGAGCCACACCACGTGCCGCCACATGGTGTGCCAGCGGGCCGTCGGCAGGTCCCACACCTTCTCGTAGCCGGTCTGCACGGCGGAGCCGAAGGTCAGCCCGAACACCGCGAGGGCGGCCAGCCCGAAGGCGGTGGTCCGCTCCAGCGCCAGGTCCGCCGCCCCGAACAGCATCTCGACCTTGGCGCGGGAGGACGCGGTGACCCCGAGCGCCTGCCCCAGCCAGCGGCCGAAGCCCGACCCGCTGCCCGGCGCGGCCGCCGCCACGACCACCAGCAGCGGCACCAGGGTGAGGAACCCGAGGGCGGCGAAGCCCATCGCCCGGTGCATCAGCTCGATCTCGCGGCCGCGGCTCCAGGCCAGCCCGACGGGCGAGGCCAGTAACCGGTCGTGCAGCTGCCGGAGGGTCGAGGTCACACCCCATCCCCTACCCGGGCCGGCCCGGCCGGTCCCGCACGCCGCGCCGAAGTGGGGCCGAAGGGGTGGCGCCGCCGGCCGCGTCTCAGCCCTGCGCGGTGTCCTCCCCGATCCCGCGTAGGTCCTTCACCCGCTTGATCTTGCCGACCGAGCGCTCCAGGCTCTCCGGCTCCACCACCTCCACCCCCACGGACACCCCGGCCCCCTCCTTCACCGACCGCGCCAGCTCCGCGGCCGCCGCCCGCCGCTGCCCGGCATCGGCCTCCCGGCGCGCCTCCACCCGTACGGTGAGGACGTCCATCCGCCCCTCGCGGGTCAGCCGCAGCTGGAAGTGCGGGGCCAGCGCGGGGATGCGCAGGAGTATCTCCTCGATCTGGGTCGGGTAGAGGTTCACCCCGCGCACGATGAGCATGTCGTCGCTGCGGCCGGTCACCTTCTCCATCCGGCGGAACGCGGGCCGCGCCGTCCCCGGCAGCAGCCGCGTCAGGTCCCGGGTGCGGTAGCGGATCAGGGGCATGGCCTCCTTGGTGAGGGAGGTGAACACCAGCTCGCCGAGCTCGCCGTCCGGCAGCACCGCCCCGGTCAGCGGGTCGATCACCTCGGGGTAGAAGTGGTCCTCCCAGATGTGCAGCCCGTCCTTGTGCGAGGCGAACTCCTGGGCCACGCCCGGGCCCATCACCTCCGACAGGCCGTAGATGTCGACGGCGTCGATGCCGAGCCGGTCCTCGATCTCGCGGCGCATCTCCTCGGTCCAGGGCTCCGCGCCGAAGACCCCGGTCCGCAGGGAGGTCGAGCGCGGGTCGACGCCCTGGCGCTCCATCTCGTCGAGCAGGGTGAGCATGTAGGAGGGGGTCACCATGATGACCTCCGGCCGGAGGTCCTGGATGAGTCTGACCTGGCGGTCCGTCATGCCCCCGGAGGCGGGGACGACCGTACAGCCCAGCCGCTCGGCCCCGTAGTGGGCGCCCAGGCCGCCCGTGAACAGGCCGTACCCGTAGGCGATGTGGACCATCTGCCCGGGCCGGGCGCCCGCCGCGCGCAGCGACCGCGCGACCACGTCGGCCCAGGCCGCGAGGTCCCCGTCCGTGTAGCCCACCACCGTGGGCCGGCCGGTGGTGCCGCTGGAGGCGTGCAGCCGGCGGACGTCGGGGCGGGGGACGGCGAACATCCCGAAGGGGTACTGGGCGCGCAGGTCGGCCTTGGTGGTGAGCGGGAAGAGCGCGAGGTCGGCCAGTGAGCGGCAGTCGTCGGGGTGGACGCCCGCCTTGTCGAAGGCCTCCTGGTAGAAGGGCACGCGGTCGTAGACCCGGTGCAGGGTCGCCCGCAGCCGCTTGAGCTGGAGCGCGGCCAGCTCGTCGGGGCCGAGCCGCTCCCCCTCGTCGCCGAAGTCACCCTGATCGTCGCGTTCCGTGTACGCCGCCATCGCCGTCACCTCATCCAGGACCAACCCGCAGGACCAACCCGTCCAACCGAACGTTCATTCGGTAGATTGCCGGACCCCGACCGGCAAATCAATGACTCGAACGAGTGATCGTCTGATGGGATGGGCCCATGCATGTATTCACCACGTACGACGGGACCGAACTCGCCTACCACGTCCAGGGTGACGGTGAGCCGCTGATCTGCCTGCCGGGCGGGGCCATGCGGGCCTCCCGCTACCTCGGCGACCTCGGCGGACTGGCCGCCGGGCGCCGGCTGATCCGGCTCGACCTGCGCGGCACGGGCGGCTCCGCGGTACCGGCGGACGAGTCCACGTACCGCGTCGACCACCAGGTCGCGGACGTGGAGGCGCTCCGCGTCCACCTGGGCCTGGAGCGCGTGGACGTCCTCGGCCACTCGGCGGCCGGAAACCTCGCCATGATGTACGCGGCCGCACACCCCGAACGGGTGGGCCGCCTGGTCCTGGTCACCCCCACCACCTGGGCGGTGGGCCTCGACATCACCCCCGAGCAGCGCCTGCGGGCCGCCCGGCTGAGGGCGGGGAGCGAGCCGTACGACACGGCGATCGAGGCCTACGGGCGGATCCTGGCCGGCACGGGCGCCGAGGCGGACTGGGGCCTCACCGCGCCGCTCTTCCACGGGCGCTGGGACGAGGCGGCCCGCGCCCATCAGGCGGCGGGGGCGGAGCAGCGCAACGAGAAGGCCTCACTGGCCTTCGCCGGCGAGGGCGCCTTCGACCCGCCCGCCACCCGCGCCGCCCTGGAGGGGTTCACCCGGGAGGTCCTGGTCCTGGCGGGCGAGCTGGACGGCACCCCGCCGCCGGAGGTGGCGACGGAACTCGCGGCCCTCTTCCCCGCCGGCGTCCTCGCCGTCCAGCCCGGCGCCGCCCACTTCCCCTGGCTGGACGACGCCCCCGCCTTCGCCGCCCGCGTCGAACGCTTCCTGACCACGGGAGCCTGACGACACCGCCGCCCCGGGCCCTCGGGCACCCCGTCGGCCCGGCCGACGGGGCACCCCGTCGCCCCGGCCGAGGGGGCTCCATGCCGGCCGGGGCGCCGGGCCGCGGTCAGGCGCCCGCGTCCGCCTCGGTGGCCACCGCCTTCGCCCAGCGGTAGTCCGCCTTGCCGCTCGGCGAGCGCTGGACGGACGGGGTGATCACCAGCTGGCGCGGGATCTTGTACCCCGCCAGCCGGGTCCGGCAGTGCGCCTGGATCTCCTCCAGCGTGGGCTCCGGGGCGCCCGCCCGGACCTGGACCACGGCCGCCACGTGACTGCCCCAGGTCGGGTCCGGGACGCCCGCGACCAGGGCGTCGTACACGTCCGGATGGGACTTCAGCGCCTGCTCGACCTCCTCCGGGTACACCTTCTCGCCGCCGGTGTTGATGCACTGCGAGCCGCGCCCGAGAACGGTGACGATCCCCTCCTCGTCGACCGTCGCCATGTCACCGAGGAGCACCCACCGCTCCTCGCCCTTCCGGAAGAAGGTCTCCGCGGTCTTCACCGGGTCGTTGTAGTACCCCAGCGGGACGTGCCCGCGCTGGGCGAGGCGCCCGGGGACGCCCACCGCCACCGGCTCGTGCGTCACCGGATCCACCACCTGCGTACGGTCGTTGACCTGGAGCCGGAAGCCCTTCTCCGGGCCGGAGTCGTCCGTGGCCCGCCCGTTCGAACCCGACTCGGACGAGCCGAAGTTGTTCAGCAGCACCACGTTCGGCACCAGCCGCTGGAACTCCGCGCGCACCGACTCCGACATGATCGCCCCCGACGAGGAGACGCTGAACAGCGAGGACAGGTCCGTCCCCCGCAGCGGCCCGTTCAGCGCGTCGATCAGCGGCCGGAGCATCGCGTCGCCGACCAGCGACACGCTCGACACCCGCTCCTTCTCGATGGTGCGCAGCACCTCCTCGGGCGCGTACTTGCGGTGGATCACCACCCGCTGCCCGTAGTTGAAGGCGATGAACGAGGTCAGGGTGGAGGTGCCGTGCATCAGCGGGGGAGCCGGGAAGAAGGTCAGCCCCGCCCCCCGGGCGGCGACCCGCTCCGCCAGCTCCTCCGGCCGCTTGACGGGCTCCCCCGAGGGCTCGCCGCCGAACAGCCCGGCGAAGAACAGGTCCTCGGCCCGCCACATGACCCCCTTGGGCATGCCGGTCGTCCCGCCGGTGTAGATGATGAACAGGTCGTCGGGGCTGCGCGGCGGGAACCCGCGCTCCGGGGAGCCCGCCGCCTCGGCGTCCGCGTACGCCACGGGCGCGATCGCCGGCTCCCGCGCCCCCGGCGGGGTGGGGCCGACCCGGACCAGGTGGCGCAGCCCCGGGGTCTGGGGGAGCGCGGCCGCGACCCGTTCGGTGAACTCGCCCTCGAAGACGAGCGCGGCGAGGTCGGCGTCGTTGTAGAGGTAGACCAGCTCCTCCTCCACGTACCGGTAGTTGACGTTCACCGGCACCAGCCGGGCCTTCAGGCAGGCCAGGACGGTCTGCAGGTACTCGACCCCGTTGTAGAGGTGCAGCCCCACGTGCTCTCCGGGGGCCAGGCCGCTGTCCGCGAGGTGGTGCGCGACGCGGTTCGCCGCCGCGTCCAGCTGCGCGTACGTCAGGCGGCGCTCGGCGCCGGTCCCGGGGTGGTCCACGTACACCAGTGCCTCGCGGTCGGGGACCACGTCCACGACCGATTCGAACAGGTCGGCAAGGTTGTACTCCACCGTTCCTCCTCCTGACCCGGACCGGGCGGCCGGTCTGCTCGGCGGTCATTAGAGCGTCGCCCGGCGCAACTGGGAAGGGCGCGCGCAAGAAAACTGACTGGCCGTCAGAAAACCCTTGTACTGCACCCGGCCCTCCTGCAACCTGTTCTAGGTCTCGAGACGGGAGGACGGCAATGGGTGGGACGGAACACCTCACCGTGGACCGGCACGGCGCCACGCTGGTGCTCACCATGAACAGGCCGGAGGCGAAGAACGCGCTCTCGCTTCCGCTGCTCGTGGGGCTGTACGACGGCTGGCTGGAGGCGGACGCGGACGACGGGATCCGCTCGGTGGTCCTCACGGGCGCGGGCGGGGACTTCTGCGCCGGCATGGACCTCAAGGCGCTGGCCGGGAAGGGGATGGCGGGCGACCACTACCGGGAGCGGCTCAAGGCCGATCCCGACCTCCACTGGAAGGCGATGCTCCGTCACCACCGGCCGCGCAAACCGGTGATCGCGGCGGTGGAGGGCTACTGCGTGGCGGGCGGCACCGAGATCCTCCAGGGCACCGACATCCGCGTCGCCGGGGCCGGGGCCACCTTCGGGCTGTTCGAGGTCAAGCGGGGGCTGTTCCCCATCGGCGGCTCCACGGTGCGGCTGCCCCGGCAGATCCCGCGCACGCACGCGCTGGAGATGCTGCTGACGGGACGGCCCTACTCGGCCGAGGAGGCGGAGCGGATCGGGCTCGTGGGACGGGTGGTGCCTTCGGGGACGGCGCTGGAGGCGGCGCTGGAGATCGCCGAACGGGTCAACGCGTGCGGGCCGCTGGCCGTCGAGGCGGTGAAGGCCTCCGTCTACGAGACGGCGGAGATGGCGGAGGAGGAGGGACTCGCGGCCGAACTGGCCCGGGGCTGGCCGGTCTTCGACACCGCCGACGCGAAGGAGGGGGCGCGGGCCTTCGCGGAGCGGCGTCCGCCGGTCTTCCGGCGGGCCTGACGGTCCCTCGCGGGGGCGCGGCGTCCCTGCGGGGCCGTTCCCCTACCCACCCTTCCCCCGTTCCCCGGAGCTGCGCCCCGGACCCCGGCGGGGCTGCGCCCCGGACCCCGGCGGGGCTGCGCCCCGGACCCCCCTGGGGTTGCGCCCCGAACCTCTTGGGGTTGTGCCCCGGACCCCGACGGGGCTGAGCCCCGACCCCCTTGGGGTTGCGCCCAAGACCCCCGACGGGCTTGTGCCCCAGACCCCTTGGGGCTGAGCCCCGGACCCCGTCGGGGCCCGCCCCCGGCCCCGGGGGTGGCCGGACCCCTCGCGGCCGCGCCCCCCGTATCCGTACCTTCCGAGCATCGGAGACCACCCATGACAGCAGCCGCGTCCCCGCCCGAGGTGCTGCGTGCGCCCCTCGTGGTCGAGTTCCCCTTCACCCGGTCCCTCGGGCCCGTCCAGAGCGCCTTCCTCACCGGGCTGCGCGAAGGCGTCGTCCTCGGGGTCCGGACCTCCGCCGGGGCGGTGATGGTGCCGCCCGTCGAGTACGACCCCGTCACCGCCGACGAGCTCCGCGAGCTCGTCGAGGTCGCGCCCACCGGGACCGTCACCACCTGGGCCTGGAACGGCGAACCCCGCCCCCAGCAGCCCCTCGCCGCCCCCTTCGCCTGGGTGCTGGTCCGGCTCGACGGCGCCGACACCGCCCTCCTGCACGCCCTCGACGCCCCCGGCCCCGAAGCCGTCCGCACCGGTATGCGGGTGCGCGTCCGCTGGGCGGCCGAACGCACCGGCGCCATCACCGACATCGCCTGCTTCGAGCCCTACGAGGACGACGAGCCCGACGAAAACGACGGGCGGCGCGCCAGCGCCGTTCCGCACGACGGGGTCTTCGACGAGCCCGTCACCGGCATCGTCGCCGAGGCCCGGCTGGACTACACGTACAGCCCCGGCCGCGCCCAGACCGCCTACATCAACGCCCTCTCCGAGCGCCGCACCGTCGGCGAGCGCTGCCCCTCCTGCCACAAGGTCTACGTCCCCCCGCGCGGCGCCTGCCCCACCTGCGGGGTCGCCACCACCGACCGGGTGGAGGTCGGCCCCGCCGGCACCGTCACCACCTTCTGCATCGTCAACATCAAGGCGAAGAACCTCGACATCGAGGTGCCGTACGTGTACGCCCACATCGCCCTCGACGGCGCCGGCCTCGCCCTCCACGGCCGGATCGGCGGCATCCCCTACGACCGGGTCCGCATGGGCCTGCGCGTCGAACCGGTGTGGACCGAGGGCGGCCGCTACCCCGACCACTACCGCCCCACCGGCGAACCGGACGCGGACTACGACGCGTACAAGGAGCTCATCTGATGCCCAGGACGAGCAGGCACGCGCGCGAGGTGGCCGTCGTCGCCTTCGCCCAGAGCGACCACCTGCGCCGCACCGACGAACTCAGCGAAGTCGAGATGGTCATGCCGGTCCTGCACCGGGTGCTGGCCGCCACCGGCCTGAAGACCGGCGAGATCGGCTTCACCTGCTCCGGCTCCAGCGACTACCTCGCCGGCCGGGCCTTCTCCTTCACCATGACCCTCGACGGCGTCGGCGCCTGGCCGCCGATCTCCGAGTCCCACGTGGAGATGGACGGCGCCTGGGCGCTCTACGAGGCCTGGGTCAAGATCCAGACCGGCGAGGCCGACACCGCGCTCGTCTACGCGTACGGGAAGTCCTCCCCGGGCTCCGTCCGCGACGTCCTCACCCGCCAGCTCGACCCGTACTACCTCGCCCCCCTCTGGCCCGACTCCGTCGCCCTGGCCGCCCTCCAGGCGCGGGCGCTCATCGACGCCGGGGAGACAGACGAACGGGCCCTCGCCGCCATCGGCGCCCGCAGCCGGGCCGACGCCGCCGCCAACCCACACGCCCAGCTCCGCGGCGCCGTCCCGCAGGGCGGCTACCAGGTCGCGCCCCTGCGCACCGGGGACTGCCCGCCCATCGGAGACGGGGCGGCCGCCGTCGTCCTCGCCGCCGGGGACACCGCCCGCCGGCTGTGCGAGCGGCCCGCCTGGATCACCGGGATCGACCACCGCATCGAGGCCCACGCCCTGGGCCTGCGCGACCTGACCGACTCCCCGTCCACCCGCACCGCCGCCGAGCGGGCCGGCCTCTTCGACGCCCCCGTGGACACCGCCGAACTGCACGCGCCGTTCTCCTCCCAGGAGGTCGTCCTGCGCAAGGCGCTCGGCCTCGGCGACGAGGTCGCCGTCAACCCCTCCGGCGGCGCCCTCGCCGCCAACCCCGTCATGGCCGCCGGCCTGATCCGCATCGGCGAGGCCGCCGCCCGGATCCACCGCGGGGAGTCCGACCGGGCCGTCGCCCACGCCACCTCCGGCCCCTGCCTCCAGCAGAACCTGGTCGCCGTCCTGGAAGGGGACCGAGCATGAGCGGATCGGACGCGTCCGGCAAGGAGCCGGTGGCCGTCGTCGGAGTCGGCCAGACCAAGCACGTCGCCGCCCGCCACGACGTCTCCCTCGCCGGCCTGGTCCGCGAGGCCGCCGTCCGCGCCCTCGCCGACGCGGAACTGACCTGGGCGGACATCGACGCCGTCGTCATCGGCAAGGCCCCCGACTTCTTCGAGGGCGTCATGATGCCGGAGCTCTACCTCGCCGACGCCCTCGGCGCCGCCGGCAAGCCGATGCTCCGCGTGCACACGGCCGGATCGGTCGGCGGTTCCACGGCGCTCGTCGCCGCCAACCTGGTCGCCGCCCGCGTCCACCGCACCGTCCTGACCCTGGCCTTCGAGAAGCAGTCCGAGTCGAACGCCATGTGGGGCCTCTCCCTCCCCGTCCCCTTCCAGCAGCCGCTGCTGGCCGGGGCCGGCGGGTTCTTCGCCCCGCACGTGCGCGCCTACATGCGGCGCACCGGCGCGCCCGACACGGTGGGCTCGCTGGTGGCCTACAAGGACCGGCGCAACGCGCTGAAGAACCCGTACGCGCACCTGCACGAGCACGACATCACCCTGGAGAAGGTCCAGGCCTCGCCCATGCTCTGGGACCCGATCCGCTACTCCGAGACCTGCCCCTCCTCGGACGGGGCCTGCGCCATGGTCCTCACCGACCGGGCGGGCGCGGCCCGTTCGCCCCGGCCCCCGGCCTGGGTGCACGGCGGCGCGATGCGCAGCGAGCCCACCCTCTTCGCGGGCAAGGACTTCGTCTCCCCGCAGGCCGGCAAGGACTGCGCCGCCGACGTCTACCGGCAGGCCGGGATCACCGACCCGCGCCGGGAGATCGACGCGGTCGAGATGTACGTCCCGTTCTCCTGGTACGAGCCCATGTGGCTGGAGAACCTGGGCTTCGCCCAGGAGGGCGAGGGCTGGAAGCTCACCGAGGCCGGGGTCACCGAACTCGACGGCGACCTCCCCGTCAACCCCTCCGGCGGCGTCCTGTCCACCAACCCGATCGGCGCCTCCGGCATGATCCGCTTCGCCGAGGCGGCCCTCCAGGTCCGCGGCCTGGCCGGGGAACACCAGGTCCCGGACGCGCGGCGGGCCATGGGACACGCGTACGGGGGCGGCTCCCAGTTCTTCGCGATGTGGCTGGTGGGGTCCGAGCGGCCGGGCGGCTGAACGGACCGCGGGCACCGCACCGGCCACGGGCGACGGACCGGGGTCTGTGCGGCACCCGCAGCGATGGCTACCCTGGCCCCCCGACGACGACGTACCGGGAGGAGCAGGCAGATGGCCGAGAGCACGACCGCGCGGACCCTCGCCGAGCGGGTCAGGCCCCAGCTCGATCTCAGCGGGGCGGACTGGCAGCCGAGCAGCCGGGGCGAGGGAGACCTCCAGGTCGCCTTCGTGGAGGGCTTCATCGCGATGCGCGACGGCGAGCGCCCCGGCGACCCGTCACTGGTCTTCGCCCCCAACGGATGGCGCAAGTTCGTCCTGGGCGCCCGGGCCGGCCGCTTCGGCCCGGTCTGAGCACCGCGCCCCCGGTCCGCCGCCCCGCCCCGCCGCCCCGCCCCCCTCCGGGCCGGGGCGGCGGCGAGGTCCGGAAGAGAAGATCGGGTTCTTTCCCGATAGGGGCAGCCCCCGGGTCGTGCGCGGGCGTACGCTGATCCCCCGAACCGGCCTGGGGGGTACCAGCCATGACGGACCGCCGCAGCCGCACACGGCGCACGCTCTTCGAGCGCGAGACCGAACTCATCAGCGTCGACGAGGCCCTGGACCGGCTCACCGGAACCGGCCCCGACGCGGCCGGCGGCCTGCTCGCCCTCTCCGGCCCCGCCGGACTCGGCAAGACCACCCTCCTCGCCGAAGTGCGCCGCCGCGCCCTCGCCCGCTCCTGTACCCTCCTCGCCGCACGCGGTGGCGAACAGGAGCAGAGCCAGCCCTTCCACGTCGCCCGCCAGCTCATCCAGCCCCAGCTCGCCGGCCGCCCCGAGGCCGAACTGCGCGCCGCGCTCGGCGGCTGGTACGCCATCATCGGCCCCGCCCTCGGCCTGTGCGCCCCCGAACAGGGCGCCCCGCCCGACCCCCAGGGCCTGCGCGACGGCCTCGACTGGGTCCTCACCCACCTCACCGTCCAGCGCGCCCCCGTCGTCCTCGTCCTCGACGACGCCCACTGGGCCGACCCCGAATCCCTCGGCTGGCTCGCCGCCTTCGCCCCGCGCGCCGAACACCTCCCGCTGCTCCTCGTCGTGGCCTACCGCCCCGACGAACTCCCCGTCCACGCCGAGGCCTTCCGCACCCTGCCCGGCCGGGCCGGCCGGCGCCCGCTCAGCCTCGCCCCGCTCACCGAGGCGGCCGTCGCCACCCTGGTCCGCGAGACCGTCGGCGCCCACGCCGAGGACGCCTTCTGCCGCGAGGCCTGGGCCGTCACCACCGGCAACCCCTTCGAAGCGGTCGAACTCACCGCGAAGGTCCGCGCCCGGGGCATCACCCCCGTCGAGTCCAGCGCCCCGCTCCTGCACGACCTGGCCGCCGCCCAGCGCGGCAGCGGCCTCGTCGCCCGGCTCCAGAACCTCGGCCCCTCCACCGTCCGCTTCGCCTGGGCCTGCGCCGTCCTGGGCACCGCCATCCCCCGGCAGATCGCCGCCCGCGTCGCCGGACTCGGCGCCGAGGAGGCCGCCGGCGCCACCTGGCGGCTGCGCGACGCCCGCATCCTGTCGGGACCCCCGGCCGACGCCGAGGACGAGGACACCGGGCTGGAGTTCGTCCACCCGCTCATCGCCACCGCCATCTACCGGGCCATCCCCGACGCCCTGCGCGTCGCCCTGCACGGCAAGGCGGCCGCGGCCGTCGTCGACGCCGGACTCGGCTCCTCCGCCGCCGCCCGCCACCTCCTGGAGACCCACCCCGAGAACGACCCCTGGGTGGTGCGCACCCTGCGCGAGGCCGCCGCCGAGAACCTCAGGGCCGGAGCCCCCGAAGCCGCCCGCCGCCAGCTCGCCCGCGCCCTCCAGGAACCCCCGGACTTCGACGAACGCGCCGCCGTGCTCTACGAACTCGGCTGCGCCTCCCTCCTCACCGAACCCGCCACCACCGTCAACCACCTGCGGGCAGCCCTCGCCGAGCCCTTCGACGACCCCGCGCTGCGCCAGGGCATCGTCATCCGGCTGGCCCAGGTCCTCGCCCACAGCGACCACCTGCGGGCCGCCTCCGAACTCCTCGCCGGCGAGATACCCCGCGCCCACGACCCGCGCGCCCGGCTGCGCCTGCAGTCCGAACAGTTCATGTGGGACGCCTTCGACGCCGCCGAACCCGACTCCCCGGCCCGCTCCCGCCGCCTGGCCAAACTCGCCGACCGGCTCACCGGCCGCGACCTCACCGAGCGCTACGTCATCGGACTGCGCGCCTGGGACGCCTGCCTGCGCGGCGAACCCCTGGAGGTCTCCCTCCACCACGCCGGGCGGGTCCTGGAACAGCCCTTCAGCTGGGCGCACGAGGACCGGGGCTTCGAGGTCCCGGTACTCGCCGCCATGGTCCACATGTACGCCGACCGGCCCGGCCGCGCCGAGGAGCTGTTCGAGGCCGGCACCGCCGAGTTCGAACGCCAGGGCTGGCACGGCGCCCACCTGTCCTTCGCCTACAGCCTGCGCGCCTACATCCGCTTCCGGCGCGGCCGCCTCACCGAGGCCGAGGAACTGGCCCGGGCGGGCCTGCGGCTCGCCGAGCGCGTGGGCCGCCGTACGCCCGTGCACTGGTACGCCATCACGATCCTCCTCACCACCCTCCTCGCCCGGGGCCGCACCGAGGAGGCCTGGGCGCTCGCCCGGGAGCACGCGTACGGGGAGCCCTTCCCCGCCGCCGTGGTCTTCCCCGACTCCCAGACCGTCTACGCCGAACTGCTCCTGGCCGCCGGGGACCGCAAGGCGGCCGCCGTCGAACTGGAGGCGGTGGACCGGCGCCTCACCCCGCGCGGGATCCAGAACCCGGCCTGGTGCCCGTGGCAGCTGCTCCTCGCCCGCACGGTGGCACCCGAGGACCCCGCCAGGGCCCGCGCGCTGGCCGCCGAGGCCCTGCACCGGGCGCGGGCCTTCGGCGCCCCGTCCGCCATCGGGCAGGCCCTGCGGGTCTCGGCGGAGGTGGCGCCCCCGGAGGCCCGCGCGGCCCTGCTGACCGAGGCGGTCACCCTGCTGGAGGACTCCCCGGCCGCCTACGAGCTGGCCCGCGCCCTCGCCGCGCTCGGCGCCGAGCTCCACGACCCCGACCTGCTCACCCGCGCCCACCTGACCGCCCGCACCTGCGGCGCCGACGCCCTGGAGGCCCGCACCGCGCGGGCCCTCACGGGGTTCGCCCGCGGCGCGGACCTGACCCGGACCGTCCCGTAACGGGCACAGTGGACGCTATGGACCACCACACCAGGCTCAGCGTGTTCCGCAGCGAGGCCGCGGCCTACGACAAGGCCCTGAGGCGGGCGGCCGACGGCGGCCGGGACGGCCCGCCCGTGCCGTCCTGCCCCGGCTGGACCGTCGCCGATCTGGCCGGACACCTCGGCAGCGTCCAGCGCTACGTCACCCACGTCCTCCGCGGCCGCCACACCGAACCCCCCGACCCGACGGACCCGGCCCTCTACGCCCTCCCCGAGGACCCCGCCGTCCGCGCCGCCTGGCCCCGGTACGACGCGACCCCGTACCGGGGCCCCGTGCCCGCGGAACTCCTCGACTGGTCGGCCGGGGCCGCCCGGCAACTGGCGGACGCCCTGGAGGAACTGGGCCCGGACGTCCCCGTGTGGACCTGGTCGGCCGAGCGCACCAGCGGCTTCTGGGCCCGGGTGCAGACCATCGAACAGGCCGTCCACCGCTGGGACGCGGAGTCCGTCACCGGCGACCCGGCCCCCTTCGACCCCGCCTTCGCCGCCGACGCGGTCGCCCAGACCTTCGAGGTCATGGTCCCCGCCCGGCGCGGCTGGAACCCCGCCCCGGCCGGCGCCGGGGAGCGCTACCGCTTCCGGCGGACCGACGGCCCCGAGTCCTGGACGGTGGAGTTCGCCGGGGACGGGGTCCGCCTGGAACCGGGCGGCACGGGCCCGGTGGCCGTCGAAGCCGCGGGCACGGCCTGCGACCTCACCCTGTTCCTCTGGCAGCGGCTGCCCGCCGCCGGGCTGGAGGTCAGCGGCGACCCGGCCCTGCTGGAGCGCTGGTTCGACCTCGTCCCCCCGGCCTGAACCGCGCCGGACGCCCGCTCAGCGGCGCACGCCCTCCGGGCGGTCCGAAGCGTCCGGGCGGGTCCGGAAGGAGCTGACGACGGGGGAGCGGCGCAGGGCCCGGGCCACCGCGACCAGGTCCGGGGTCCCGGCCGGACCGGCCGCGGCCGCGGCCCCGGCAGGGCCCGGCGCCCCCGGACCGGGGTCCGCCGAGGCGCCCCGGCGCAGACCGCGCACCGCGGCGACCACCGCCACCGCGTCCGCCGTCGCCGCCGCCTGGGCGGGCGCCTCGTCACGGGCCAGGGCCTCGGCGAGCGCCCGGCCGCGGACCCCCTGGTCCATGTACGGCTGGAGCCGCAGCAGCCCGTCGCTGATCTGCGTCCTGCGCTGGACCAGGCGCCGGCTCACCGGCGTCCGCCGGGGCAGCCGCAGCGAGCCGGTGTCCAGCCCGGCCAGCTCGCGCACGAACGGGGCGAGGGAGCGGTACTGGCGGTAGTCCGTCCACAGCGCCTGGAGCGCCTGGCCGGCGTGCGGGAGGATGAAGCCGACGGCGATGAACAGGGCGCACACCGAGGCGATCGGCGGGGCCACGTACGTGCTGAGCCAGTCCAGGTCGTGCCCGGTCCAGCGGGCGAACACCGCGACCAGCTTCACCGTGTCGTAGCAGAGGTTCAGGATGAACCCGATGACCAGGAACACCAGCCCCGCCCGCAGCCAGCCCGAGACCTCGCGCAGCCAGGTCCAGGTGACCACCGAGGTGATCAGGCAGGCGGCCGTGTGGGCCCCCAGGTAGAGCAGGATGTGCTCCCGCATCCAGGGGGTGTTGGCGTAGTAGGTGTCCAGGTCGCGCAGCCGCTCGACCGGCACGTCCGCGAAGGCGAAGGTGACCCACAGGCCGGCGACCACGGCGGCGTACGCGCAGCCGATCGTCCGGCTGGTCCGGCGCACCCGCCGGGGATCGCCCCCGCGCCAGTGGATGATCAGGATCAGGCAGGAGGCGCAGAACATCGTCAGCAGCGAGTAGACAAGCGGCGCCGCGAAATTGCTGACGCCGGTGGAGCTGTTCAGCAGGGCGAGGGTCTTGGGCCGGCCGAAGTAGAAGACGGCCGATCCCAGCAGGAGCAGCCCGCCGAGGGAGCGCACGTTCGGGTCGATCCGCCAGAACCTCATGATCACCGGGAGCCGGATGGCGAGGGCCAGGGTGAGGATCGCCGCCGGGATCAGGTACGGGATGTAGAACTTGTCCGAGGTCAACGTCAACCGATCGGTCCGCGGTAGCCCAGCGCGTTGCCTATCCGCCCCGCCACGCCGCCCCGCTGCCCGGCCCCGGAGGAGTCGCCCTCCGCCAGCCACGGCCGGCACCGGTCGCCGAGCATCAGCCCGAAGCGCTCGGCCTCGATCTCCTGGCGGTCCTCGTAGTGCGAGCGCGCCGCGACGCTCGCGTACGTCAGCGACGAGGCGTCCGGAAGCGCCCGGGCGGCGTCCGCGGCCCGGTTCCCGTGCTCCCCGCAGTGGCCGGCGTTCATGTGCCACAGCTCGTGCCCGAGGATGACCAGTTGGTGGTCCGGGGTCGTGTACTTCTCCACGACGACGATGTCGTAGTCCTCCATGTTCAGCCAGAGGCCCGACGTGGTCAGCTCGGTGGGGAAGCGCTCGAAGCGCAGCACGATGGGACGGCCCCCGCGCGTCCGGCTCATGGCGTCGCACAGGGCGCGGAAGAGGGTCTGCGGATCGGCCGGCGGCTCCGGCTCCAGCGTCGAGGTCAGCGTGGCGCACAGCTTGCGCATCGAACGGGACAGGTTCACCGGGCCACCTCCGCGTGCCGCTCGGCGGAGAGCAGCCCCGTGATCATGCCCAGCAGCAGGGTCTCCTGCGTACGGGTCAGGGGTCTTCCCCGGGTGGAGACGGAGACCAGGCCGTACTGGTCCACGAGGTCGGCCATCAGGTTGCCCGATCGGTAGTCGAGGGATTCGAGGGTGGGCCGCAGGGCCCGGCTGACCGCCTGGGCGGGCGTGTCCGTCAGGAAGGAGGCCTCGCGGCCGAAGAAGGCGGCGAACGCCGCGCAGTGGCGCAGGTGCGGCGGCTTGCGCCCCGACACCAGGGCGTCGACCCACCGGACCGGGGCGCCGATCGCGGCCGCGACGTCCGCGACGGGGTAGGGGCGCCCGTCGACGCCGCGGGAGACCGCGTACAGGAAGGCCGCCCGGCGGCGGACCCGCTCCTCGGGCGTGCGGGGCGCGGAACCGGCCCCCTCCTCGCCGCGCAGCAGCGCCGCCGTCACCTCCGGGGGGACACCGGCCCGCTCCGAGAGGGTGCGCGGGTCCAGGATCTCGTCCACGTCCAGTCCTCTCTCCTCGGTGAGCGCCCGTATCCGCTCCAGCGTCACGGCGAGGGGAAGCGGCGGATCGCCAACAGACACGGTCATCCGTCTGTGCTCCCATACGTCCGAGGCCGCCTGCGCGCCCGGGATGGCGGTAGGCCCCCCGGCCGTCGAGTTCCCCACCTTCGGATCGTAGTCGCCGATTCGAAAACGATCGCGGACAGGTGGCGGGGACGGACAGCAAGATACAGCCAGGAGCGCGGGTGGTGGCAGAAAAAGGCGCATGCGGGGAGACGCCCCGGCCGGTAAGGAGTATCTTGCGCGAACGCCCCATACCCGCAGGTCCGGGATCTTCACGGCCCTTCCGCCCGCCCGGCGGCGGCAGGCCCCCCGGGGCCGGAAAACCCGCGCGGCCACGTACCATGGGCCGCATGTCCTTCCTCCGCCGCCACCGCGCCGCCACTCCCGCCGGCCCGGACTTCGACGTCCTGGCCATGGACCCGGGGGACTGGCCGGGCAACCTCGGGGCCGGTCTGCTGCCCGCCCCCGACGGCAGCTGCCAGGGAGTCTTCCTCCGCTACGACCTCTTCGGCGGCCGCGGCCCCGCGATGATCATCGGCAACCTCCCCGAGGGGTCCCCGGCCCGGGACCTCGCCGAGGGCCAGGTGCCCTTCGAGGTGGCCCAGCTCCTCGACGCCCTCGAGAACGACGAGGAGGTCGAGGTCACCGGCACCGAGGACTGCCCCGTCATGCAGGGCGACAACCTCCTCATCGTCCGCAAGGTCAAGCTCTCCGAGAGCCGGATCTCCTGCGTCCAGTTCGACCGCAGCGACAACGTCCTCGTGACGATCGCCAGCTGGGACCGCCCGATCACCGACGACCTCTACGCACTGCTGAAGCCGCTCCCGGCCGAGCTCTTCCAGCAGGGCTAGCCCCCCGGGGGACGCCCGGCTGCCCGGCGGCCCGGCCGTCAGGCGCCGTCCGCGATGTCGTTCGCCGCCACGTGGCCGAAGGTCATCGCGGGCCCGATCGTCGACCCGGCCCCCGCGTAGCTGTGGCCCATCACCGCCGCGCTCGCGTTGCCCGCCGCCCACAGGCCCCGGATCACCGATCCGTCCGCCCGCAGCGCGCGGGCCCGGGCGTCGGTGACGATGCCGCCCTTGGTCCCCAGGTCGCCCGGGACGATCCGGAAGGCGTAGAAGGGGGGCGCCCAGACCGGCGCCAGGCACGAGTTCGGCAGGACGTTCGGGTCCGTGTAGTAGTGGTCGTACGCCGTGTCCCCCCGGTGGAAGTCGGGGTCGGATCCGCTCCACGCCTGCGCGTTGAAGCGGTTGAGCGTCGCCCGCAGCGCGGCCGCCGGCACCCCGATCTGCCCGGCCAGCGCGTCCCAGGTCCACGCCTTCTTCGCGGCCCCCGCGTCGAACCACGCGTCGGGGAGCGGCAGCGTCGGCAGGACGTCCTTGAACAGGTACCGGTTGCGGTAGTTCTGGTCCACGATCAGCCAGGCCGGGATGTGCGAACCCGCCGCGCCCCGGTCCTTCTCGTACATCACGTGCACCACGTCGCTGTACGGCGCCGCCTCGTTGACGAACCGGGTCCCCGCGCGGTTGACCATCAGGCCGCCCGGCAGGGTCCGCTCCGCCAGGCAGAAGTACGGCTCCCCGGGCAGCGGGATCGACGGCCCCCACCACGCGTCCTCCATCAACGCCAGCGCGGCGCCCGCCCGCTGCCCCGCCAGGATCCCGTCACCGGTGTTCTCCTTCGCGCCCACCGACCACTCGGTGCCGATCGGCTGCTGCTGGTAGCGCTCGCGCATCGCCGCGTTGTGCTCGAAGCCGCCGGAGCCGACCACCACGCCCCGCCGGGCCCGCACGACCCCCCGTACGCCCTCCTTCTCCACCACCACCCCGGTGACCGACCCGCCCTCCTGCACCAGGTCCACCAGCGGGCTGTTCAGCCACACCGGCACCCCCGCCCGCATCAGCCCGGCCCGCAGCCCGGTCGCCAGCGCCTGGCCCATCGTCAGCGGCTTCTGTCCGAGCAGCGCCGCCTTCGTACCGCGCGCCAGGCACTCCGTGGACACCGCCAGGCCCTTCGCCGTGACCGCCGCGAGGTTCAGCCACTTGTAGTCCTGGCTGAACACCACCATCCCGGCCGGCACCGGCATGTACGCCGGGTTCAGGTGCGCCAGTTCGGCGCCCAGGACGTTCCCGTCGATCTGGTCCGGTTCGATGGAGCGGCCGTTCGGCAGTCCGCCCGGCAGGTTCGGGTAGTAGTCGCTGTAGCCGTCCATGAAGCGGAACCGCAGCGGGCTGTGCGCCATGACGAAGTCCAGCATCCGGGGGCCGTTCTCCAGGAAGGCACGCTGCCGGTCGGCCGGCACGTCCGGCCCCACCACCGCCGACAGGTACGCCGCCGCCTTCTCCGGGGTGTCCGGCACCCCCGCGCCCAGGATCACCGAGTTGTTCGGCAGCCAGATCCCGGCCCCCGAACGCGCCGCCGAACCGCCGAACGTCGGGGCCTTCTCCACCACCAGCACGCTCAGCCCGCGGACGGCCGCGGTGAGGGCGGCGGTCATCCCCGCGGCCCCCGACCCGACCACCACCACGTCGTACTCGCCGAGCACGCCCCCGTCGGCCCGCGCGGCGGCCCCCGGCAGTACGGCGGAGGCGAGCACCCCGGCCCCCGCCCCGGCGAGGACCGTCCGGCGGGAGGGGAGGGCGGGACGCGCGGGGTCGGCGCTCCCGGACAGGGACACGGCCTCGGTCATGGGCGGGCTCCAGGGGTGTGGGAAGGGGCGGGCTCCGGATCGCTGATGCTGAGTCAGAAAAGGTGTTCGGGGGATCATGTGAAGTCAAGGCACGCGCACCGGGACGATCCGCTCCCCGGACATGACGAATCCCGTGGCCCCCGCACCGGGTGCGGGGGCCACGGGATTCCGTGACGGGGGAGACCGGGGCCCCGGGGCGGGTCAGCGGGTGCCGACCGCCGCCCGGACCGCTCTGCGGGCCATGCCCGCGTCGTCGTGGAGGCGGCGCAGCAGCAGGCGCTGCTCCTCCCCCGAGGACAGGGCCCCCGCGGGCAGCGGCTGGGAGGCGGGCGCGGCCAGCATCGAGCGCTGTACGGCCGTCTCGCACATCCGGATCTCCCGGGTCAGCACGAGCATCAGGTTCACCAGGAAGGCGTCCCGGGCCGCCGGACCGGACGACTGGGCGAGCCGGCTGATCTGGGCCCGCGCCGCCGGGGCGTCACCCAGCACCGCCCACAGCGTGGCCAGGTCGTACCCCGGCAGGTACCAGCCCGCGTGCTCCCAGTCCAGCAGCACCGGCCCGGCAGGGGACAGCAGCAGGTTCGACAGCAGCGCGTCGCCGTGGTTGAACTGCCACGGGGTCAGCCGCAGTCCGTGCAGCAGCTTCTGCAGGTCGCCGTAGTCCCGGTCGGTCAGCAGCCCGAGGCCGTGGTCGCGCGAGATCCGCCGCGCGTAGTCCACCGGGTGGCCGAACAGATCGGCCGGCGGCCGCCACTGGTTGACCCGGCACACCGCGCCCAGCGCCGCCCGTACGTCGGTCCTCGGCGGCGCCTCCACCGGATGCCGCTGGAGGGCGGCCACCCGGCCGGCCATCCGCTCGACGACCAGGACGCAGTTCTCCGGGTCGGCGGCGATCAGCCGGGGCACACGGACCGGCGGGCGGTGCCGGACGAAGGTCCGGTACGTCGCTATTTCGTGCCGGTACCGCTCGCGCCACTCGGGCGAGTGGTCCAGTAAAACCTTAGCGACCGCGGTCATCCGTCCCGTCGTACCGACGAGGAGGACCGACCGGCCGCTGCGCCGCAGCACCTGGACCGGGGCGAACTCCGGACAGATCCGCTGCACCGACGCGAGCGCGGTGCGCAGCTGCGCACCCTGCGGGCCGGAGAGGTCGATTCTTCCGCTGAGCGGCTGCGATCCGGCCGCCGGCATCCGCCGCGCCCGGACGGCGCCCTGCGCCGCCACCGGCTGGCGGCCGGGTTCGAGGGTGAGGCCGCCGCCCCCCGCCTGGAGGGTGCGGTGCGGGCGGACCGGGGCGGACACGGAGGACGTTGCTGCGTACATGGCGTTTACGGTTCCCTTCGTGCGCCGACGAGTTGCGTACGCCACCCCGCCGGATCCCGTGCTTCACCCTGGGGAGTTCCGCCGGTGAACCGGGTCGGGGAGGCGCATTCCTACCTGACACCCGGCGGCAGGTGGCGAACCACGGGGCGTGCCCTGGCGAACCCTGGCGAATAGTCCACGGGGAACTGACAGGGGGTTACTGTCAACTCAGCCGAGAACCTGGGGGCTTGACGTGAGCAAGGGTCCAAACACCCGTCTGAACGACCTGTTCGGCCTGGCCGGCTGGTCGAAGGGCGAACTCGCGCGGATGGTCAACCGGCAGGCGGCCTCGATGGGCCACCACCAGCTGGCCACCGACACCTCGCGGGTGCGGCGCTGGATCGACATGGGGGAGACCCCGCGCGAACCGGTGCCCACGGTACTGGCAGCACTGTTCACCGAGCGGCTCGGTCGTGTCGTGACCATCGAGGACCTCGGGTTCGTACGGCAGCGGCGCACCACCAGGAGGCAGCCGGACGGGGCGAAGGAGAACCCCGACGGAGTGCCCTGGGCGCCCGAACGCACAGCCGCGGTCCTCACCGAATTCACGGGAATGGACCTCATGCTCAACCGTCGCGGCCTGATGGGCGCGGGAGTCGCGCTCACCGCCGGCTCCGCCCTCAGCAACGCCATGTACGACTGGCTGCAAGGCGACCCCGCCACCGCCAAGGACCCGCAGCGGTTCGGCGACCCCTACCAGGCCGACCCGGCGGGCTACGACCGCTACGAGGCGGCCCCCATCGGCTCGCAGGAGATCGAGGCGCTGGAGCGCTCGGTCGAGGTCTTCCGGGCCTGGGACGCCTCCAGAGGCGGCGGTCTCCAGCGCAAGGCTGTCGTCGGCCAGCTGAACGAGGTCGGCGGCATGCTCGCGTACCACCACCCGGACCACCTCCAGCGCAGGCTCTGGGGGGTGGCGGCGAACCTGGCGGTGCTGGCGGGCTGGATGTCCCACGACGTCGGCCTCGAGCCCACCGCGCAGAAGTACTTCGTCATCGCCGCGCACGCGGCCCGCGAGGGCGGCGACCGCCCGCGCGCCGGCGAGGCCCTGTCGCGGGCCGCCCGCCAGATGGTCCACCTGGGCAAGCCCAACGAGGCGCTGGACCTGATGAAGCTGGCGCAGGCCGGCTCCGGGGAGCAGACCCTGCCGCGCACCCGCGCCATGCTGCACACCATCGAGGCCTGGGCCCAGGCCGCCATGGGCAAGGGGCAGGCCATGCGCCGCACCCTGGGCGAGGCCGAGGACCTGTTCGTGTCCGACAAGGGCGACGTGCCGCCCCCGTCGTGGATGCAGCACTTCGACGAGGCCGACCTGCACGGGATGCAGGCCCTGGCCTACCGCACGCTCGCCGACCACGACGCCTCGGCCGCCCCGGTCGCGGCCCGGCACGCGCGGGAGGCCCTGCGGCTGCGCGGCGACGGCTACCAGCGCTCGCAGATCTTCGACTACATCTCCATGGCCTCGGCCTGCTTCATCGCGGACGACCCGGAACAGGCCGACCGCTACGCCCGCCTGGCCCTGGTCTCGATGAACGAGACCTCCTCGCACCGGACCTGGGACCGGCTCCGCGAGATGTACCGGCTCACCGGCCAGTACGCCGGGTACGGGCGCATCGAGGACCTGCGCGAGGAGATCGAGCAGGCCCTCCCGGACAGCCCCTCCCCGCGCGCCCCGCGCACCGCGGAGGCGGAGGTCTAGGGGGCGGTGCCACGCACCACGCGGGACGGGAGCGTACGACGGACGGAACGGGGCCGCGCCTCAGGCGCGGCCCCGGGGAAACGATCCATGGGGGGAGCGGGAGCAGGAGCAGGGCGCTAGCCGCCGATGCGGGCGACCAGCACGCAGGCGTCGTCCTCGCGCTCGCTCTCGCCGAACTCCTCCGTCACCATCCGCACGCAGTCGCGCGCCGACCGCGCCACCGAGAACCGCGGCGCGAGCGCGAGCAGCCGCTCCGTCCCGTCGGTCCGGCTGAACCCGACGCTGCGCGAGGTGAGTCCGTCGGTGTGGAGGACGAGCACGTCACCCGGCTCCAGCTGTTCCTCGGCCTGCCCGTACACGGCCCCCGAGGTGGCGCCCAGCAGGACCCCCTCCGGTGGCTGGAGCGCACGCCCCCGGCCGTGGCGGAAGAGCAGCGGCGCGGAGTGTCCGGCCTGTGCCCAGGAGAGCAGGCGGCGGTCGGGGTCGTAGCGGCAGCAGACGGCCGAACCGAGGGCGGGCTGCGCGGAGTTCTCCAGCAGCTGGTTGAGCCAGCCCATCAGCGGGCCCGGTTCGATGCCGGCCATGGCCATCCCGCGCAGGGCGCCGAGCAGCATGGCCATGCCCGAGGTGGCGCTGACCCCGTGTCCGGTGAGGTCGCCGACCGTCAGCAGGGAGCGTCCGTCGGGGAGTTCGAGCGCGTCGTACCAGTCGCCGCCGATCAGCGTGCTGGTCGAGGAGGGGAGGTAGTGGGCCGCCACGTCCAGCGCGGCGGCGTTGTCGTGCGGGAACCGCAGGGAGCCGCGCCACGGGGGGAGCACGGCTTCCTGCAGCTCGACCGCCAGCCGGTGCTCGGTCTGCGCGATCTCCCGGCGGCGCTGGAGCGAGTCGCGTGACTCGCGCTCGGCCCGCTGGCTGCGGCGCAGTTCGCTGACGTCCCGCAGCACGGCCCACATCGAGGCCGTGCAGCCGTCCGCGTCGAGTACCGGCTCGCCCCTCATGTGCAGCGTCCGGACGCGGCCGTCGGCCCGGACGATGCGGAACTCGCCGTCTATCGGCTTGCCGTCGACCAGGCAGTCGGTGACCATCGCGGTCAGCATCGGCTGGTCTTCGGAGAACAGGGTGGAGCCCAGTTCGTCGAGGGGGAGCGGGCCCGCCTCGGGGGAGCGGCCGAAGATCTGGAAGAGCTCCTCGGACCAGGTGACCTCGTCCGTCAGCAGGTTCCACTCGGCGCTGCCGACCCGGGTCTGGCGGTCCTCGGCGGCGGACTCCGGCGGCGCCGGGGGGAGTTCGACGTACTCGGGGACGGGCGGCAGTCCTTCCTTGAGCTGTCCCAGGTGCTGGCCCAGGTCGTCGAGGTGGTGCACGGCGAGGTCGCACAGCGCGCGCTGCCAGCGGCCCTGGGCGTCGTCGTCGTCCACGACGGTGTCGCGGCGCACCGCGTCCACCTCGCCGCGGAGCCGGCGGGTCTGCGAGATCAGGGCGTCCACGGATCCCGGCTCGGGCGGCTGCGCGGAACGGTCCGCGTACAGGTGGGACGGCATGAGCACTCCGATACAGGCGCGGCACGGCCAGGTCTGACAGAAGGACCGGTTACGACTGTGGCACAGCCCGGGACGGCCTGTAAGGCGTTTGGCAACATCCGTAACGTTCTTGCTCACGGCATATGCCGAAGGCCTCCCGTTTACCTCCCGTCCGTACGAACATTTCCGGTCAGTATCGGAGTGCTCCGGGCCGTCAGACGCTGAGCGGCACCGCGTGGATCTCGTCGGCCGGGTGCCCCGCCCGCTCGTGGATCTTCTGGACCGCCGCCGCCGAGGGGGCCTCGGACAGGCAGTAGACCTCGCCGGACGCGGGGTCGGCCCAGGCGCGCTGGAAGGTCACCTTCTCCTCGGACTGGATGGCCAGGTCAGCCTTGTGGGCTTCCATCAGCTGGTCCGCGGTGATGCCCTTCATGCCGTGGTGGACATCCATGAACTGGGCCATCGCCGTACACCTCCTCACGTGTCGCCAACGTGTACGGATCTGCTTCCATCGTCCGCCCGCAGCCGGAAATCGGCCTTCCGGAAGGTGCGGGTCGATCGTACGGGCGAGACGTACGAGACCCCCGGTGCGGCAAGGGCGGCCCGGACCGGGGGCGGGGTCACGTCAGGGGCACCACTCGAACGAAGGACCCCGTCCGTCACTTCCGCTTCCCACCTCACCCGGTGATCGCTACTCTACGTGTCGGTAACGAGCCGGGGCGGTCCGCTTCCAGGCGGGCCGGGGCAGGGTGGGGGCAGGACCAGATGGCCGAAGAGAGCAGCACGCCGACGGGGCGGGGCGGGGGCGGGCACAGCCGCCGGTCCTTCCTGACCTACCTCGTCGCGGCCCCGACCCTGGCCCTCGTCACCCGCGCCGGGGCCGACGCCCTGGCCCCGCAGCCCGCGCACGCCGTGGTGCCGAGCCTGCCCGAGGTCGCCGACCTGATCGACCTCGGGGACCTGTTCATCCTGGCCGGCGCCCCGACCTCCGCCCTGCTCGCGCTCGTCGTGGAGGAGGACGGCACCATCCGCTTCCGGCTGCCCCGCGAGGAGGTCGGCCAGGGCCTCACCACCGCCGTGGCCATGCTGGTCGCGGAGGAGCTCGACGCCCCGCTGGGCAGCGTCCGGGTGGAACTGGACGACGCCCGGCCCGAGTTGCTGTTCAACCAGCTCACCGGATCCTCCAACTCGATCCGCTCCCTGTACGGACCGGTCCGCCAGTGCGCCGCAACCGCCCGGGCCCGCCTCGTCGCAGCAGCCGCCGCCCGCTGGAGCCTGCCCGCCGCCTCGCTGACCACCGCGAACGGCTCCGTACGCGCCCCGGACGGCCGCACCGCCGGCTACGGGAGCCTCGCCGCGGCGGCCGCCGCGCCCGGCCTCCTCGTCCTCGGCGCCACCCCCAAGCCGGCCGGCCGGCACACCCTCGTGGGCACCCCGACCGGCCGCGTCGACGCCCGCGCCATGGTCACCGGCGCCCAGCGCTACACCCTCGACCTCGACGTGCCGGGCGCCAAGCCCTGCGTGCTGCGCCGCCCGCCCAGCCTCGGCGGCACCGTCCGCTCCGTGGCCAACCGGGCGGCCGTCGAGGCCATGCCGGGCGTGCTGCACGTCGTGACGGTCCCGACCGGGGTCGCCGTGGTCGCCGAGACCTTCGGGCAGGCCCTCGACGCCAAGGCCGCCCTCCAGGTCGAGTGGGGCCCCGGCCCCGCCGACCGGCTCTCGGACGAGCAGATCCGCGCCAAGCTCCGCGCCGTCAACCCGCCCCCGCTGCTGCCGCCGCTGCTCACCCCTTACGTGGACGCGGAGTTCGACTTCGCCTTCGTCAGCCACGCCCCGATGGAGACCAACTCCGCCGTCGCCGACGTCCGCGACGACCGGGCCGAGATCTGGTCGGGCCTGAAGTCCCCGATCGTCGCCCGCGAGACCATCGCCGCCGACCTCGGACTGCCGCTGGACAAGGTCAAGGTGCACGTGGTCCAGGCCGGCGGCTCCTTCGGCCGGCGCCTGTTCTTCGACGCGGCCCTGGAGGCCGCCCGCGTCTCCAAGGCCTGCCGCCGCCCGGTCAAGCTCATGTGGACCCGCGTCGACGACACCCGGCACGGCCGGATGCGCCCCGCCACCCACCACCGGATCCGCGCCACCCACCTGCTCGGCGAGGTCCTCAGCTTCGAGCACCGGGTCGCCGCCGCCGAGACCGACTTCCGGCACGGGCTCGGCGAGATCATCACCGCCACCGCCGCGAGCCTGCCCTCCGGCATCGGCAACGCCACCCTCGCCCAGACCCTGTTCCTCACCACGGTGAAGTCCCCGTACCACTTCGGACTCACCACCCAGGCGCTGACCGAGGTGCCCACCGGGATCCCCACCGGGTCCTGGCGCTCGGTCTACTCGGCCAACACCCGGGGCGCCGAGGAGATCGTGGTCGACGAACTGGCCGCCGCCACCGGCAAGGACCCGTACCGCTTCCGGCGCACCTTCCTCAAGACCGACGCCCAGCGCGCCGTCCTCGACAAGGTGGCCGCCGAGGGGCAGTGGGGGCGCGCCCTGCCGGCCGGCTGCGCCCAGGGCATCGCCTTCCACGAGGAGTACAAGTCGCGCACCGCCTGCCTGGTGGAGATCGACACCCGAGACCCGGAACACGTCCGCGTCACCCGGGCGGTCATCGCCGTCGACGTGGGCCTGCCCGTCAACCCGCGCGGACTGGAGGCCCAGATGATCGGCGGCCTCACCGACGCCGTCTCCACCACCCTGCGCGCCGGCCTGCACCTGGACAAGGGGCTTCCGCTGGAGGGCAGTTACAGCCAGTTCCACTGGGCGAAGCAGCGCGACACCCCGCAGGACGTCAAGGTCTTCGTGCTCCCCGCCACGGGCACCGAGCCGGGCGGCGCGGGCGAGCTCGGCGTGCCCGCCGCCGTGGGGGCCATCGCCAACGCCTGGGCCCGGGCCACCGGTTCCAAGCCGCGCAGCTTCCCCCTCGACTTCGACGTCGACTTCACCCCTTACCCGCGCTGACACCTGGAGTACGCCGCCGTGCCCTCGCACACCTTCACCGTCAACGGGCGGAGCGTCACCGTCGACGCGCCCGACAACCTCCCCCTGCTGTGGGTGCTCCGCGACATGCTCGGGATCACCGGCCCCAAGTACGGCTGCGGGGTGGACGTCTGCAAGGCCTGCACCAGCCACCTCGACGGGACGGACGTCCGCCCCTGCGTGGTGCCGGTCTCCGCCTGCGCGGGCAAGTCGGTCACCACCATCGAGGGGCTCGCCGACGGGGACCGGCTCCACCCCGTCCAGGAGGCCTGGCTGGAGCAGGACGTCGCCCAGTGCGGCTACTGCCAGCCCGGGCAGATCATGGCCGCCGTGGCCCTGCTGAAGCGGACGAGCGAGCCGACCGACGAGGACATCGACGCCATCGCCAACATCTGCCGCTGCGGGACCTACTTCCGCATCCGCGAGGCCATCCGCAGCGCGGCCGCCCGGATGTGACGGCCGCCCGCGGACGGGATCAGGCCAGGAGCTTCTCCTTGGCCTGGCGGAACTCCTCCTCGTTCAGTTCGCCCTTGGCCCGCAGCTCCGAGAGCTTGACCAGGTCGTCCGCCGTGGCCTTGCCGGGGGAGGGCGATCCGGCCGTCTCGCGGATGTAGGCGTTGAAGGCCTCCTGCTGCTCCTGCGCGTGCTTGATCTCCCGCTTGCCCATGTTCCTGCCCCGGGCGATCACGTAGACCAGCACGCCCAGGAAGGGGATCAGGATCAGGAAGACGAGCCAGGCGGCTTTGACCCAGCCGCTCATCTCGTGGTCCCGGAAGATGTCCACCACGATCCGGAACAGCAGGACCAGCCACATCACCCAGAGGAAGATCCACATCACGGTCCAGAAGGCACCGAGCACCGGGTAGTCGTAGGCCAGGTCGACGGATGGCTTCACGGCCGTCTCCTTCCGTAGGGCCGGCCGCTCCGCGCGGATGGCCGCGCGGCGGCCGACCGGATCACCATCGCAGCGGCCGTTCAAGATCGCCACTGGGCCGTACGGGCGACGCCGACCCGGCGGAGTACCGCCCCTGAACGTCTGAAACCCGCTGGAAATGGATATTCCTCGCGGAATGAGGCGAATCAATGCGAAACGGTTGCTGGTCGGTGAGCCCCTCGACACCGCGCGCCTGGGCGAGACCCTGCTGCCCAAACGGCTCGCGCTGCCCATCTTCTGCAGCGACCCGCTCTCCTCCGTGGCCTACGCCACCGAGGAGATCCTGCTGATCCTCGCCCTCGGCGGCGTCGCGCTGCTCCACCTCGCGTGGTACGCGGCCGCCGCCATCGTCTTCCTGCTGGTGGTCGTCGTCGCCTCCTACCGGCAGACCTGCCACGCCTATCCCGGCGGCGGGGGCGCGTACGTCGTCAGCTCCGAGAACCTCGGCCCCACCGCCGCCCTCACCGCGGCCAGCGCCCTGCTCGTCGACTACGTGATGACCGTCGCCGTGTCCGTGGTCTCCGGGGTGGCCGCCATCACCTCGGCGATCCCCTCCCTCACCGACCACCAAGTCGGCCTGTCCGTCGCCTTCGTGGTGCTGCTGACCCTGATGAACCTGCGCGGGGTGCGGGAGTCGGGACGCGTCTTCGCCGTCCCCACCTACGGGTTCGTGCTCATCATCTACGTGATGTTCGCCGTCGCCGCCGTCCGCCTCGGCACCGGTGCGACCATCCGCGCCGAGTCCGCCCACCTCCCGATCGACGCGGCCGGCACCTACACCGGCATCGCCGTCGTCTTCCTCGCCCTGCGCGCCTTCGCCTCCGGCTGCACCGCCCTCACCGGAGTCGAGGCCATCAGCAACGGCGTCCCCGCCTTCCAGAAGCCCAAGGCCAGGAACGCGGCGACCACCCTCGCCGCGATGGGGGCGCTGTCGGTGACCATGTTCGCGGGCATCACCGCCCTCGCCATGGCCTACCGGGTGCACGTGGCCGCCGACCCCACCGAACTGGGGCTCCCGCCGAACACCCCGATGTCCACCGCCCTCGCCCAGATCGGCCGGGCCACCTTCGGGGACCTGGACTTCCTCTTCTACCTCCTGCAGGCCGCCACGGCGGGGGTCCTGGTCCTCGCCGCCAACACCGCCTTCAACGGCTTCCCGATGCTCGCCTCGATCCTCGCCAAGGACCACTACGCGCCGCGCCAGCTCTACAACCGGGGCGACCGGCTGGTGTACTCCAACGGCGTCGTGCTGCTCGCCTGCGCCGCCATCGCCCTGATCGTCGCCTTCGACGCCCAGCTGACGCGGCTCATCCAGCTCTACATCATCGGCGTCTTCGTCTCCTTCACCCTCTCCCAGGCGGGCATGGTCCGGCACTGGCGGCGCGAGCTCGCCTCCCCGGCGACCCCGCGCGCCGGGCGGGTCCACATCCACCGCCGGCTCGCCATCAACGCCGTCGGCGCGGTGATGACCGCCGTGGTCCTCGTCATCGTCCTGATCACCAAGTTCACGCACGGCGCCTGGCTGGTCGTCATCGCCATGCCCGCCCTCTTCCTCGGCATGAAGGGGGTCCGCCGGCACTACGACCGGGTGGCCGGACAGGTCGCCGTCGCCCCCGGCGACCGGCCGCGCAAACCGGCCCGCCACCACGTCGTCGTCCTCGTCGCCAACGTCCACGCGCCGACCCTCAAGGCCCTCGGCTACGCCCAGGGCCTGCGGGCGGACACCCTCAGCGCGCTCTCCGTCGCCGCCGACGAGCAGGAGGCGCGGCGGCTGCGCGAGGCCTGGGCGGAGATCGACCCGGGCATGCCGCTGAAGGTGCTGCACTCGCCCTACCGCGAGGTGGTCGGCCCGGTCGTGTCCTACGTCGAGGAGGCCGCGGCCGCCGAGGGCACCGACGTCCTCTCCGTGGTCATCCCCGAGTACGTCGTCGGGCACTGGTGGGAGCAGCCCCTGCACAACCAGAACGCCCTGCGGCTCAAGGCGAAGCTGCTGTTCACCCCGGGGATCGCGGTGATCGACGTGCCGTACCTGCTGGAGTCGGCCCGTCATCCGCAGCCGCAGGGGGAGGCGGCGGGGCCGTAGGCCGCTGGACCACCGCCGCGTGGGCCAGAGCCAGTTCCACCACGTGCGCCGGGTCGGACAGGGCCCGGCCGGTGAGCTGCTCCAGGCGCCGCAGCCGGTTGGAGACGGTGTTGCGGTGGCAGTAGAGCCGCTGGGCCGCGTACGTGGTCGAGCCCCGGCAGGCCAGCCAGGTGCCCAGCGTGACCAGCAGCAGCCGCGCCTCCTGCGGGGGCAGCGCCAGCACCGGGCCCAGCACCACCTCCCGCAGCCGCCCGGCGAGTTCCGGGTCGGCCGCGACCAGCGCCGCCGGGAGCCGCTCGTCCAGCAGGGCCGCGGCTCCCGGGCCGGGAGCGGACGGCGCCGTGCGCAGGGCGAGCGCTGCCAGCCGGCGGGCCCCGGCCAGTTCGGCCGGGGTCGCGACCACCGGGCTGATCCCCGCGCGCACCGGGAGCGGGGCGAGCAGCGCGCGCAGGGCCTCCAGCGGGTGGGGGCCCAGCTCGGCGACCCCGGTCTCCCCGTCGGCCCGGATCCGCCACAGCACCCGCGGGCCGTCGGGCCCCCCGCCCGCGCCGCCGGGGCCGGCCGGACCCTGGCGGGCGGCCGGGCCGCCGTCGCCGCCGTATCCTCCGCCGCCGGGTGCCCGGCCCGGCCCGCCCGCGCCGCCGTCGTGTTGCCCGCCGCCGGGTGCCTGGGCGGTGCCGGCCGTGCCGCCGCCGTCGTGTCGCCCGCCGCCGGGTGCCCGGCCGGCTGCACCCGCGCCGCCGTCCCCGGAGCCGCCGCCGGTCCCCGCGCCGTAGCCCTCGTACCACCGGCCGCCCGGTGCCGGGCCCGGTCCGTCCGGTCCGTCGCCGGCCGGGCCCGACGGGGCCAGGACCACCACCGCGAAGCGGCCCCGTTCCGGCAGGCCCAGCCGGGCCGCCGCCGCGGCCGCCGGCTCCGGGGCCGCCGCGGCCGGCCCGGAGTCGTCGAGCAGGGCGTCCAGCAGGGCCGCGCGCCGCTCCCGTTCCCGCTCGCCCCGCTCCGCCTCGGCCGCGTGGTAGGCCTCCGACGCGGCGTCGGCCAGCTGGTCCAGCACGTCCCACAGCGCGCCCGCCCCGGCCAGCAGCCGGGGCAGCGCCGCCCGGTCGTGCGCCGCCACCGCCTCGGTCAGGCACTGCCACACCAGCCGCCCGGCCCGCCGGTAGACGCGCCGCAGGGAGCCGAGCGGCAGCCCCTGCCCGGCCCGCAGGGCACCGGTGGCCCGGGCGTCCGCCAGCTCGACCGGCTCCGCCCGGGAGACGCGGACCAGGCCCTCGACGGTCTGGCGCAGGGTGTGGTGGACGCGCTCGCGCAGTTCGGCCCGGCCGAGCAGGGCGGCGTAGGCGGGGTCCTCGGTCAGGGTCCGGTCCGTGAGCCGGTCCGCCGCGACGGCGAGCCGGCGGTCCAGGTCCTCGCGTATCTCCTCGATGATCCGCTCCATGACGGGCAGGGTGACACGGGGGAGGGGGCGCTGGGGAGGGCCCGGAGCGGGCCGGTCCGCTAGCGTGGGCTGAGCACTGCACCCGCAGTGCTCTGCCCCAGCCGCTCCGCCAGACCCCAGGGAACCGCCCATGCGCCAGAATCCGGAACGCCGGGCCGCGCTGCTCGACGCCGCCATCGAGGTCCTGGCCCGCGAGGGCTCCCGGGGCCTGACCCTGCGCGCGGTGGACAAGGAGGCCGGGGTCCCGACCGGCACCGCCTCCAACTACTTCGCCAACCGGGGCCAGCTGCTGGCGCAGATCCTGCGCCGCACCCGCGAGCGCCTCACCCCCGACCCGGCCGAACTCGCCGGCCCCCTCGACACCGTCGAACTGCTCCGCCGCCTCCTCGGCCGGCTGCGGCGCGAGCCCGCCGTCCAGACGGCCGTCCTGGAGCTGCGCCTGGAGGCCACCCGCAGGCCCGAACTCCGCGAGGAGCTCTCCGCGTTCCTGGCCGCCGAGCTGGAGGCCAACATCGCCGGCCATCTGGACGCGGGACTGCCCGGCGACCGTCAGGGCGTGGAACTGCTCTACTTCGCGATGCAGGGCCTGATCGTGGACGACCTCACCGTGCCCGCCCTCCTCGACGCGCACCCGGTGGAGCCCCTCCTCGGGGTGATGGTGGAGCGTCTGCTCCCGCGGCGGCCCGCCGACTGACTAACGTGGCCGCGGGGAAGCACCGAGGGGCGCGGGGGAGACCGTGGGCAGTGTGCGGCGGGCGGGCGGCGGGGACACGCCGGAGGGCGGAGCGCCGGACGACGGGGGCGGCGGCCCCGGCATCCAGTGGCTGGCCGGCTGGGAGGGCTGGTTCGCCGGTCTGACCTTCGCCCGGGGCATAGGCCCCCGCCAGCTCGCGGCCCGGCTCGGCGCCGCTCCCGGGATACACCCCGGCCCGCTGGGCGGGACCGCGGCCTGGAGCATGGCCGCCGAGACCCCCGACGGGGACGGGGTGGCCCGCGTCGGCCGCTGGGGCGGCTGGTCCTTCGCCGTGGAACACGGGATACCCGCCGGCGCGGACCGCCTCGCCGAGGTCTCCCGCGCCGGCGCCGAGGCCGTCCACCTCGACCCGCAGCCCGACCACCCGCCCAAGCAGTTCGCCTACGCCCGCGACGGCGAGCTGGTGTGCTGCTTCGGCCTCGGCGAGGAGGGCTGGCGCGGCGGCCACCGGCCGGACTTCCTGCTCCCCGAACTCGTCGCCGCGCGCGTCCTCGCCCCGGACGGCACCTGTCCGCACCCCGAGGACGAGCCCTGCGGGCCCCGCGAACGGGTCACCCTCGCCGTCCTGGAGGCGCGGTTCGCGCTCTCCCTGCCCCGCCATCTGGTCGAGGACGCTCCTCTTCCGGCGTTCGTCACGCGCACACGATGACACTCTTGATCAAAAACGAACGGGTTCCGGCCAAGCTGTCACGCCCGACCGCGCATGTTCCAGCGGAAAATGCCAGAACGCCGTTCCGCAGTGTGGAACTTGAGTAAGTTCCCTCCTGTCACGCCGTACGACGACCGTGCGCAGCACGTTCGGCCGGGAGGGGAGCCCGCGTGCCCGGGATCGACGAATGCCTGCTCGAAGCCATGGCCCTGCCGGGCGCCCGGGGGGCCGCGCTGGTCGACTGGAGCAGCGGACTGGCCCTCGGGACCGCCGGAGAGTCCCCCGTCGGGGACCATGAGACCACGGCCGCCGAGACCGCCGAACTGGCCCGGGCGGCCGCCGAGTACGAGTCCTTCGCCCAGCCCCTCCCCGCCCCGGCGCAGTCCGGCGGCCTCGGGGGCCCGCCGGTCGAGGACCTCATCGTCACCACCCGCACCGGCTACCACGTGCTCCGCTTCGTCGAGACCAGCTTCGACAGCAGCGTCTTCCTCCACCTGTGGCTCGACCGGACCGAGGGCAACCTCGCGCTCGCCCGCCTCAGACTCCGCGCCCTGGCGGAGGGGCTGGTGCTCCGGTGACCGCCACCACCCCCTTCCAGGGACTCGCCGCCGTCTCCCCCCTGCTCACCCGGCTCGCCGCCGAGCGCGCCACCGGAGCCCTGCTGCGCGACCGGGGCACCCTCTTCCTGGAGGACGGCCGGATCGTGCACGCCGAGAGCCCCTCCACCCCGGGGCTGGACGTGCTGCTCACCACCGGCGGGGGACTCGCCCCCGAGCGCTGGAACGAGGCCGTCAACGAGGCCGGCGCCACCCGGCAGGTCGGCCGGTTCCTCGTGGACAGCGGGGGCCTGGCCGACGGGGAGCTGGAGATCTGCCACATAGCCGCGATCTTCGACGCCGCCTTCTTCGCGCTCTCCCCGGGCAGCGGCCCCTCCCGGTTCCGCCGGGGCGCCACCCACTGGATCGGCTCCGTCCGCTCCGTCCCGGCGGCCGCCGTGGAACGCGAGACCCGCCGCCGCCGCGAGCTGCTGGACGCCGTGTGGCCCTACCCGCAGCTCGACACCGCCCCGGTCGTGCCCCGGCCGGCCGCGCCCGGCCAGATCGTCACCGCCCGGCAGCGGGCCCTGCTCGGGCAGGCCGACGGCTTACGGACCCCCGCCGATCTGGCCTGGGTGCTCGGCCGGCCCGCCTTCCACACCCTGCTCGACGTGCGAAGACTCGCGGCCGCCGGACTCGTCGAGACACCGCACACCCGGCCGGCCCCGGTGCCCGCCGCACCCCTGCCCGACTGGATGACCCAGGCCCAATCCCCGGACGTGGCGCTGCTCCGCCGGTTACGCGACGCACTGGAGGCAAGTCTGTGAGGCTCCCGCTGCGACCGGTTCTGCGAGCCGACCGTTCCGAGCGGAAGCCGCCCGAAGGGAGGAAGGCCGACATGAACACGATGACGGTGCCCGCGGAGGCCGAAGCCGAGATACTCGCCGAGCTCCGCCGGCTCCGGGCCCGGGTGCCCCAGCTCAGCGGGGCCCTCGCCGCGAGCGTCGACGGCCTGGTCCTGGCCCAGGACAGCGCCGCCACGGAGGCCGAGTCCGTCGCGGCCCTGACCGCCGCCGCCCTCGGGGTGGCCCAGCGGCTCAGCGACTGCACCGGCCAGGGCGGTTTCCGCGAGCTCCTCGTACGGGGCGAGCACGGCTACGTCGCCACGTACGCCGCGGGCGAGGCGGCCGTCCTCACCCTGATCGCCGAGCCGCGGGTCAACGTCGGCCGCCTCCACCTGGAGGGCCGCCGCTCCAGCGTCCGGATCACCGAGCTCATAGAGCACAGCCTGGGCCGCCGGTCCGGTCCCGAGGCGCCGGCGACGGACCACCCCGACCGCTCCTGACGGAAACGACAGATCAAGCCAAAAGCAAACGACTGCAAAGGAAGTCTCATGGTCAACGTGGAAACCGCCCTCAAGGAAGCCACCACCAGCATCGAGGGCGCGATCGGCGCGGCCCTCGTCGACTACGGCAGCGGTATGGCCCTCGGCCACGTCGGCGGCGGCAAGGAGCTGGACCTGACGGTCGCGGCGGCCGGGAACACCGACGTGGTGCGGGCCAAGGTCCGCACCATGGAGATGCTCGGTCTGAAGGACGAGATCGAGGACATCCTGATCACTCTCGGCAGCCAGTACCACCTGATCAGGCTGATGAAGGGCAGGAACAGCGAGGGCTTCTTCCTCTACCTCGCACTCGACCGGGGGAGGGCGAATCTGGCCATGGCCCGGCACCAGCTGAAGAAGATCGAGGAGAGCCTGGAGGTCTGACGGCTCTGAGGGCGGCCCCGCCGGGGTCGCGACGGCGCGGTGGCGGGCGGCTGAATTCTTTGCCGTCCGCCCCGGCGGACCGAGCGGTATGTCCGAGATGGGTCAGCTTTATCATCCTGTTACAGAGTAAGATGCTGTAATTGGCTGATCATCAACCCGATCGACAAAGATAAAAACGCTGGAGAACCCGTCACCCATGCCCCCGCGCCTGAGCATCGTCGTACCCTCCTACAACGTCGAGCTCTACCTCGACGAGTGCCTGGAATCCCTAGCAGCTCAGACGTTCGACGACTTCGAGGTCGTCATCGTCGATGACGGGTCCACCGACAACAGTGCGGCCCTCGCCAAGGCCTTCGCTGAGCGTGACAAGCGCTTCCGGGTGGTCCTCCAGGAGAACGCCGGCCTCGGTGCCGCGCGGAACGTAGGCTTCCGCCACTCCTCGCCGGACAGCGAGTTCGTGGCCTTCGTCGACAGCGACGACACCATGCCCCCGGACGCCTACCAGAAGCTGATCGACGCCCTCGACGCGAGCGGCTCCGATTTCGCCGCGGGCAACGTCAAGCGCTTCCGCTCCGTCGGCATGCAGCAGTCCTGGGGGCACCGCGTCGCGTTCGCGAACACGCGGCTGAAGACCCACATCTCCAAGTTCCCGGCGCTGGTCACCGACCGCACCGCCTGGAACAAGGTGTACCGGCGCGGCTTCTGGGAGGAGCACGGCTTCCAGTACCCCGAGGGCATCCTCTACGAGGACGCCCCGGTCAGCGTCCCCGCGCACTACTTCGCCAAGAGCGTCGACGTGATCAGCGACGTCGTCTACCACTGGCGGGTCCGCGAGACCGGCGAGCGCTCCATCACCCAGCGCTCCACCGACCCGGTCTCCGTCATCGACCGCGTGACCTCCGTCCGCCTGGTCCGCGAGGCCCTGCTCGGCAAGACCGGCGAGAAGTACGCCCGCTACCTGCGCGACTACGACTACAACGTGCTGAGCGAGGAGCTCCCGCTCATCTACAAGTACGTCGCCGAGGGCGGGGACGACTTCCGCGCCGCCTTCGTCAAGGAGGTCGGAGGCCTGGTCCGCGAGATCGGCACCGGCCCCTGGAGCGACCTCACCGTCGCCGACCGGCTCAAGGCCTTCCTCGCCCGCGAGGGCCGCGTCGAGGAGTTCATCGCCCTCCTCCACCACCAGCGCGACTTCTCCTACAGCGTGCCGGTCAAGGGCCTCGCCCGCCCGCAGGCCGACTACCCCTTCCTCAAGGCTCCCGTCCCGCCCAGGCTGCTGGCGCTCGGCCCGCGCGAGCGCCGCGTGGTCAGCCGGCTGGAGCAGGCCGTCTGGAGCGACGGCAAGCTGCTGCTGCGCGGCTACGCGCTGCCCGGGCACATGGGGGCCGAGAGCCGCCTGGGCTCCCGCAAGATGCTGGTCTTCCGCGAGCAGGGCAAGCGCCGCCGCACGGTCGTCCCGACCCGCACCGTGGCCTCCCCGATGGCCACCGTGAACTCCCCGCACCTCGCCCTGCGGCACGCCGACTGGGCCGGCTTCACCGCCGTCGTCGAGCCGACCGTCTTCCAGACGGGTGGCAAGTGGCACGAGGGCATATGGACCACCTCCATCGCCGTCACCGGCCCCGGCGGCCTGCACCGGGCCCGCCTCAAGGGCGGCGACCACGACAGCGGCATGAACCCGCCCCCGCACTGGGCCACCCCGGACGTCCGCATCCTGCCGACGGTCGCCGGCGCCCTCACCGTCCAGGTCGAGATCGTCCGCGCCCGCGTCCTGGACGTCCGCCCCTCGGGCGACGACGCCCTGGAACTGACCGGCGAGCTGGCGGCCGGAGCCGGCGAGGGCGTGACCCTGCGCGCCGAGCACGCCACCGGCGGCACCCTCGACATCCCGCTCACCCAGGCCGCCCCGGCCGGCGGGCGCATCCCCTTCACCGCCGTCGTCCCCCTGGCCGCACTGGCCGCCGCGGCGTCCACGCCGGAGCCCGGCGAGTGGACCCCCGAGGCCTGGACCCTGACCGCGGTCCGCGCCGACGGCACCCGCCACCCCCTCGTCCACGACGAGCGCGGCGGATTCACCGGCCTGGCCGTCCCGCTCCCCGGCGCGGAGGCCGACCTCGCCGTCTTCGCCAAGCGGAGCAAGGGCGGCCACCTCGTCCTCTCCGTCCAGCCCTCCCCGCCGCTCGTCGACGCCGTCGTCGCCGAGGACGGCACGCTGACCCTGCGCGGCACCTACCGCGCCCCCGCGGACAGCGCCGACGCGGCGTACGAGCTGGTCCTGCACGACCACCACGGCACCGAGTTCAGCTACCCCGTCACCCGTGACGGGGACCGCTTCGAAGCCGTCTTCGAGCCCGTGCTCCCCGAGTCGTACGCGGGCCGCACCACCCTGCCGCAGGGCCGCTGGTGGCCCACCCTGCGCCCGGCCGGCCAGGGCGGCACCACCGCCGGGCTGCTCGGCGTCGACCGCGGCGCCCCCGTCCAGCTCGTCGGCGCCGCGCTGGACAACGGCCCCCACGCGGTCACCGTGCTGGGCCGCCGCATGCGCGTCGAGGCCCGCCACCACGACCGGATGGCCCTGGTCGCCGACCCGCTCCTGAGCCCGCACGACCGCTCCCGCTTCGCCCAGCGCGTCGCCCGCGACGTGACCTACCCGGCGCAGCGGCGGCTCCCGGTCAAGGACCTGGCCGTCTACGACACCTTCCGGGGCAACGGGGCCGGCGACGCCCCCCGTGCCATCCACGAGGAGCTCCTGCGCCGGGGCGAGCGGCTGGAGCACGTCTGGCTGGTCCGCGACGGCCGCGCCGAGGTCCCGCCGACCGCCCGCGCCGTCCAGTACGGCAGCCTGGAGGCCTGGGACGTCCTGGCCCGCGCCCGCTACTACGTGGTCAACGACAGCGTGCCGGCGACTTTCCGGCGCCGCCCCGGCCAGACGGTCGTCCAGACCTGGCACGGGACGCCGCTCAAGCAGATCGGCTACGACTTCGTCCACGACTACTACACCAGCCCCGAGGTCCTGGAGGGCCTGGCGCACGACGGCGCCCAGTGGACGCTGCTCGCCTCCCCGAGCTCGTACGCCACGCCCATCCTCAAGCGGGCCCTCGGCTACGAGGGCGAGGTCGTCGAGTCCGGCAGCCCGCGCACCGACGCGCTGGTACGCCCCGACGCGGAGCGGATCGCGGAGGTCCGCCGGCGGCTCGGCCTGCCCGAGGGCAAGAAGGTCGTCCTCTACCTCCCGACCTGGCGCGAGAACCGCGAGGGCTGGAGCGGCGGCTACAAGCTCGACCTGCGGATCGACCTGGACGCGGCCCGCCGCGAGCTCGGCGAGGACCACGTCCTGCTCGTCCGCGGCCACCACCTGGTGACGGAGCAGGTCCGCGACGGCGTGCGCGACGGCTTCGTCGTGGACGTGTCCCGCTGGCCCGACACCACGGACCTGCTGCTCGTCGCCGACGTGCTGATCTCGGACTACTCGTCCGCGCTGTTCGACTTCGCGCTGACCGACAAGCCGATCCTGCTCTTCACGTACGACCTGGAGCACTACCGCGACACCCTGCGCGGCTTCACCTTCGACCTGGAGGAGAAGGCCCCCGGCCCGCTGCTGCGGGACTCCGAGAGCCTGATCGCGGCCGTCCGCGACGCGGACGCCGTGGGCGCCCGCTTCGCCGGGGCGCGCGAGGCGTTCCGCGCCGAGTTCTGCGACCTGGACGACGGCCACGCCGCCGAGCGGGTCGTCGACCGCATGCTCGGAAAGTAGCCGCTCGGCCCGAACGGGTGAAAGTACGGATTGGCCCCGCGCCCACCGATGAGATTCGGGCGCGGGGCCGGTCCGTATGGGTACGGGGCCGCCCGGGCCCCCTCACCCCCTGGAGGGCAGCAGCCATGACCGGTAACGGCTTCACCACGTGCCTGTGGTTCGACGGCGAGGCGGAGGCCGCCGCCGACCACTACCTCTCCGTCTTCAAGGACGGCCGGATCCTGCGCACCGCCCGCTACACCGAGGCGGGCCCCGGCCCGGCCGGGGCGGTGATGGTCGTCGAGTTCGAGATCAACGGCCAGCGCTTCCTCGGCCTCAACGGCGGCCCCCAGTTCCCCTTCACCGAGGCCATCTCGTTCCAGATCCACTGCGCGGACGAGCCCGAGGCCGACTACTACTACGAAGCGCTGACCCGCGACGGCGGGCAGGAGTCGGCCTGCGGCTGGGTCAAGGACCGCTTCGGCGTCTCCTGGCAGGTGATCCCGCCCGGCGCCATCGACCTGATCAGCGACCCCGACCCGGCCCGAGCCGCCCGCGCCACCGCGGCGATGCTGCGCATGAAGAAACTCGACGTGGCCGCCATGCGCCGCGCGGCGGACGAGGAGACGGCCTAGGTCGTGTCCGCAAAGTCGGTTGGTCGTTACTCCGTTCGTGGTGCGACGTCATGAACTGACTGATCAGGCCTGGACGGTGATCGAGCCGTTGCTGGCC
>NZ_JBFBGN010000053.1:0-43995 GCF_040684675.1 Streptomyces sp. NPDC089915
CCCGCCCGCCCCTGCGGGCGGGTCACAGCAGGGCGAACTGCCCGCCCGGGCCCTCCTCCTGATGGTCCAGCACCGACGCCGGGCGGCGGGACCAGCGGGGCGGGGGCAGCACCCCGGCCGCCGCCAGCTCGGCGGCCGGGAGCGGCGGCCCGGGGGTGAACGCCGCCCGCTCCGGCGCCAGATCCGCCAGCAGCGCCAGCGTGGTCACCAGCGCGAGCAGTTCCGAGGTCCACGACTGCGGCCACTCGGCCGGCCCGAACCCCTCCAGGTCCCGCACCCCCGGATCGCGGTGCGCGCTCCGGGCCGCGAACCAGGACTCCAGCACCCGCACGCCCTGCGCCTCGTACTCCCAGGCCCCGGCCGGGACCGGCGAGACGGTCCCGTCCCCGAGGGACAGGGTCTCGGTCTCCGGGTCGTACGCGAGCTCCCGCGGCCAGACCGTCACCGCCGCCCGGACGTACGGCCGCCGCCCGCCCGGCAGCCGGGGCGGCTCCCCGCCCCGCGCCCCGCGCAGCTGGACCGTGAGCAGCCGGTGGCCCAGCTCCAGCCCGGCCCGCCAGCGCTCGGGGTCGGCCGCGAGCGGGACCTCGTACCCCCGGACCCCGGGGCGCCCGGCGGCGAGGATCCAGCACAGCACGTCCTCCGGGGTGACCCAGCCCCCGTAGCGGGACCCGAGCAGGGCCGGCAGGCCCGGCGCGAGGTTGGCCTCGGCGCCGCCCGGCCGCCGGTGCAGCGGGCGGATCCGGCCGAGCCGGCCGGCCGGGAGGTGGGCGGTGACCAGCAGGCCCGGGTTCTCCAGCAGGAACAGCTGCTGACCGTCCAGGACCCGCCACAGCTCCGGGCGGGCCGCGTCGATGAGCCGCTGGTCGGGCAGCAGCCACTGCTCGTCGAAGGGCGCGCGGAGCACCCGTACGGGGTCCGGGAAGGGGCCCGGGTCATCGGTGAAGCGGGCCGTGGCCGCCGAGCGCTGCCCCGGCAGGGCGGCCGCGCCGGCGGCGGGCGTACGGGCCCGGCTCGGCCGGAACAGCCTCTCGCGCTCCGGCCCTTCGGCCCCGGTCAGGGCCGCCCAGCGGGCGCGCAGCGTGGCCGGGTCGGGGGCCGCGACCCAGGCACGGCCCAGGCGCAGGCCGCTCACGGACCAGGGCATCAGATCGTCCAGCAGCGGTACGTCTTCGCTCACCCGGCCGATGGTAGCGACGGCCGGCCGGGCCCGGGCCGCGTCCCGGCCGAAGGGTTACGCTCCTTATGTACGCGTCCGTCACCTACATACGCATCCGTACGGACCGAGGAGCGCGCCATGAGTCAGTACGACGAGTATTCGACCCCCTCGCAGGCCGAGGGAGAGCGGCTCGACGAGGACATGGACGAGCAGCAGAGGGAGCAGCGCCACCACCCCCAGACGATGCGCACCACGCCCTCGCAGGCGGAGGGCGAGCGCCTCACCGAGGAGAACGAGCAGCAGAAGTAGCGCGTTCCCGGGGAGCCCGGGGAACCCGGAGCGTCCCGAGCGTCCGGGGCCCGCTCAGGGGGCGTCGACGGTGACCGTGAAGGAGAACCGGTCGCCCCGGTAGCGGATCCGGGCCACGTCGACCACCCGCCCGTCCTCCCCGTACGTCACGCCCGTGTAGTGCAGGATCGGGCTCAGCAGCGGCACCCGGAGCAGCTCGGCCGTCTCCGGGTCGGCGAGGCGCGCCTCGACGGTGTCCGTGATCCGGCTGATCCGCACGCCGACGACGTCGCGCAGCACCTTGGTCATCGGCCAGCGCTCCAGGTCGGCGAGGTCCACCCCCTCGGCGAGCTCGGGGCGCACCGCGTTCTCCGCCCAGTTGGTCGGCTCCCCGCTCTCGCCGTCGTAGCGCAGACGGCGGTACGCGACCACCTCCGGCAGGTCCGGGAAGTGCTCCAGCAGCTCCCCGGACACCGGCGTCCGCTCGCGCCCGAGGACCGTCGTCCGCTCGCCCGACTGCTGGGCCACGATCGCGTCGACCGAGCCCAGCAGCCGTACCGGGGCGCTGCGGCGGGCGCCCGGCTCGATGAAGGTGCCCCGCCGCCGGTGCCGGCTGATGAGGCCCTCGCCCTCCAGCTCCTTGAGCGCCTGGCGCATCGTCAGCACGCTCACCCCGTAGTGCTCGGCGAGCTGCTCCTCGGTGGGCAGGCGCAGCGAGGCGTCGGGGGTGCGCCCCAGTATCGAGGCGCGCAGCGACTGGGACACCTGGTACCAGAGCGGCAGCTTCCGGTTCAGGACCAGGGAGTCGGGGGCGAAGGCGGTCACGGGTGGTTCTCCGTACGGGACTTCAGCTGGTGCGTTGCGGGGGCAGGGGGAATCCTAGGCGCGGAAGTGGCGCTCCAGACCCTCCCAGACGTCGTCGTATCCGCGCTGGAGGTGGCCGGCGCCGGCCGCCTGGGCGGTGGCGGTGATCGGCCAGCGGGTCTCGAACATGAAGGCCAGGCCGTCGTCGATCTTCTGCGGCTTGAGCTCGGCGGCGCTGGCCTTGTCGAAGGTCTCCCGGTCGGGTCCGTGCGCGGACATCATGTTGTGCAGCGAGCCGCCGCCGGGGACGAAACCCTCGGCCTTGGCGTCGTAGGCGCCCTCGATCAGGCCCATGTACTCGCTCATCACGTTGCGGTGGAAGTACGGCGGGCGGAAGGTGTCCTCGCCGACCAGCCAGCGCGGGGCGAACACCACGAAGTCCACGCCCGCCAGGCCCGGGGTGTCGGAGGGCGAGGTCAGGACCGTGAAGATGGACGGGTCCGGGTGGTCGTGGCTGATGGTCCCGATGACGTTGAACTTCCGCAGGTCGTAGACGTACGGGACGTGGGTGCCGTGCCAGGCGACCACGTCGAGCGGGGAGTGGTCGTAGGTCGCGGCCCAGAGGTTGCCGCAGAACTTGTTGACCACCTCGGTCGGGCGCTCGACGTCCTCGTACGCGGCGACCGGCGCGCGGAAGTCGCGGGCGGCGGCCAGGCCGTTGGCGCCGATCGGGCCGAGGTCGGGCAGCTCGAAGGGCTGGCCGTAGTTCTCGCAGACGTAGCCGCGGGCGTCGCCGTCCAGGAGCTCGACGCGGAACCGGACGCCGCGCGGGATCAGCGCCACCTCGCCGGGGCCGGCGCTGAGCAGGCCGAGCTCGGTGCGCAGCAGCAGGCCGCCGCGCTCGGGGACGATCAGCAGCTCGCCGTCGGAGTCGCTGAACACCCGGTCGGTCATGTCGGCGTTGGCGGAGTAGAGGTGGACGGCCATGCCGGTGCGCTGGGTGGCGTCGCCGTTGCCGCCCAGGGTCCACAGGCCCGCCAGGAAGTCGGTGCCCGGGGCCGGGTCGGGCAGCGGGTTCCAGCGCAGCCGGTTGGGGTCCGGGACGGCCTCGGTGAAGGGGCCGGTGCGCAGCGTGCCGTTGTCGACGCGGGTGAAGGCCGGGTGCGCGGCGGAGGGGCGGATCCGGTAGAGCCAGGAGCGGCGGTTGTGGCGGCGCGGCTCGGTGAAGGCGCTGCCGCTGAGCTGCTCGGCGTAGAGGCCGAGGGGGGCGCGCTGGGGGGAGTTGCGGCCGTGCGGGAGTGCGCCGGGCACGGCCTCCGAGGCGTGCTCGTTGCCGAATCCGGTGAGGTACTCCAGCGCCTGCGCCGTCTTCCTGGCCTGCTCGCTCATGGGCTGCTCCCGCTCCGTCGAAGGAATCCTATGGTTGACAGTAGGATTCCGCGACCCACACGTCAACGCCGTCTTTCCGGTCAGGGTGCGGTGGGGGTCCGGCCCGGGGTCCGGCCCGGGGTCCGGCCCGGGGTCCGGCCGGGGGCCGGTCGCCGGGCGGACGCGTGTCTCCGCCGGGTTCGTGCGCGGGGGGATCCGAAAAGATGAACATTGCTCTACTCTCTCGCGCATGTCGTGGACCCGCAGGTTCCCTGCCGTGCCGGCGGCGCTCCTCGCCGCCCTCCTCGCGCTCCTGTCCCTCCTCGCCGCCGCGCCGGACGCCCGCGCGCACGAGGAGCGCCCCGTCGCCCTCCCCGACGGCACCGGATCCGTCCCCCTGTACCGCGCCGCCGAGCCCGACCTGCTGGTCTGCAAGACGGACCGGGCCGACTTCGAACGCCGCGTCGCGGGCTTCCCCGAGCAGCTCAGACAGCGCAACCTCACCCTGTACGAACGGTGTGAGAAGAGCGGCTACCGCCACCTCCAGGCGGCCGTGGACGCCGTCGACCGGCCGGGCATGAACATCGCGATCCTCCCCGGCCTCTACGAGGAGGAGCCCTCGCTCCCCAAGCCGACGGGGGAGTGCGCGCACCTCAAGGCGCCCGACTCGGCGCTCGGCTACCAGATCCTGTCGTACGAGCAGCAGGTGCGGTGCCGCCACAACCAGAACCTCGTCGCGATCCTCGGCAAGAAGGACCTGCAGATCGAGGGCACCGGCGCCGCCCGTACGGACGTGGTCGTCGACGCCAAGTACCAGAAGCTGAACGCCATCCGCGCCGACGGCTCCGACGGCGTCTACTTCCGCAACTTCACCGCGCAGCGCACCACCTTCAACTCCCTGTACGTGCTCGCGGCCGACGGCTTCGTCATCGACGACGTACTGACCCGCTGGAACGACGAGTACGGCTTCCTGACCTTCGCCAGCGACCACGGGCTGTACAAGAACTGCGAGTCCTACGGCAACGGGGACTCCGGCATCTACCCCGGCAGCGCCTCGAACATCAACGACGGCCGCGGCTACGACGTGCCCCGCTACTCCATCGAGATCACCGGCTGCCGCAGCCACCACAACATGGTCGGCTACTCCGGGACCGCCGGGGACTCCGTGTACGTCCACGACAACGAGTTCGACCAGAACATGGGCGGCGCCTCGATGGACAGCGCCTTCCCCGGACACCCCGGCCTGCCGCAGAACCACGCCCGCTTCGAGCGGAACCTGATCCACGACAACAACGCCGACTACTACCACTACGTCGCCGACGGCACCTGCGCCAAACCGCCCGTCGAGCGCGGCTACGAGCAGGGCGTGGTCTGCCCGCAGATCTCCATGCCGCCGGGCACCGGCATCATCACCGCCGGAGGCAACTGGAACCTCTACGAGAACAACTGGGTCTACGGGCACCGGCGCGCGGGGTTCTTCCTCAGCGCGGTGCCGGCCTTCATCCGCGGCGAGGAGAAGTGGTCCAAGCAGACCGACACCTCCCACCACAACCGCTACACGGGCAACATCCTCGGCAAGGACCGGTCCGGCGCCTCCCGCCCCAACGGCAGCGACGTGTGGTGGGACGGCCAGGGCCGCGGCAACTGCTGGCAGGACGGCCCCGACGGCTCCAGCCCGGGCACCCTCCCGCAGTGCGGCACCGCGCGCGGCCAGGTCAGCGGCGCCTCGGCCCGGCTCGTGGGCGAACCGGTCAAGCTGACCCAGCTGCTGGTCTGCGCCGACTACAACGTCCAGGCCCGCAGGCTCCCGGCCGGCTGCGACTGGTACGGGGCCCGGGGGCTGGAGCGGGTGGAGACCCAGATCGCCCTGGCGGTCGCGGCGGTCCTGCTGCTGGTCGGCGGGGTCCTGTGGGCGCGCCGCCTGCGCCGCTCCCGGCTCGGCACGGCCGCCGCCCTGCTGGGCCTGGCCGGCCTGGCCCTGGACGTCGCCGGCTCCACGACGTCCCTGGCACACACCCCCGTCCCCGCCCTCGCCCTGCTCCTGCTCGGCCTGTGGTGGACCGGCACCGGCCTGGCCCTGCGCCCCGACCGCCCCTGGCTGGCCCGCCTCACCCTCCTCCTCGGCGCCCTGACCCTGCTCGACGCCTTCGACAAGGCCGTCCTGATGATCCCCTGGATCCCGCTGAGCCCCGCCTGGATACGGGCCCTGGTCGCGGTCGTATGGGTCCTGTGGACGGCCGTCGCCTCCGCCCGCCCCGGCCCACCCACCCCGTCCGGCTTCCCGACGGACGACCCCACCCCGGCCCCGACCTCCGCCGGCGCCACCGCATGACCCCCACCCCCGAACCCCGCCCCTCGCCGCCCGGGCGTTCCGCAGCCTGCGGCCGGGTGCGGCCTTCCGCCGCCCCGGCGCGCCCGACCACCGGAGGCCCGCAGTGAACGACCCCGCCGAGCCCCGCGTCCCCTGCGACGTCTGTCGGGCCGCCGTCGCCCGGAGCGCACGCCGGCGCCGCAGGCCCGCCCGCGCGGCCGCGCTGGCCGTCCTGCTCCTGCTGCTCGTGGGCGGCGCCGCCACCGGCTGCGGCGGCCGCGCCACCACCCACCACAAACCCGGCACCACCCACGAGCAGGCCTCCGGCGACGTGGGCACCCTGCTCGACGCCCAGGACGGCGGCGGACACCGCCTGCGCGAGGTCCCGGCCCAGGGCGCGCCGGAGGTGCGGCTCACCGCCCGCCCCGACTCCGAGGACGGCTGGAACCTCCAGCTGGCCGTGACCGGCTTCCGCTTCACCCCCGACAGCACCGGCGGCGCCGCCCTCCCGGGCGCCGGCCACGCCCACCTGGACCTCGACGGCCACAAGCTGGCCCGCGTGTACGGCCCCTGGTTCCACCTGCCCGCGGCGCAGGTACCCCAGGGCCCGCACACCCTGACCGTCCGCCTCTACGCGGACGACCACACCGCCTGGGCCGTCGCGGGGAAACCGGTCGAGTCGACGGTCCAGCTGACCGCGGGCCCCCCGGGCCAGGACGCCCACAGCCACCCCGCACCCGCCCCGACCGGCTCCCTGGCGCCCCCGCAGGCACCCGAGGCCGACCGGACCGTCACCCTCACCGTCCGGGACGGCAAGGTGTCCCCGCCGCCCGCCCGCACCGAGCTCAAGCGCGGCGAACGGATCGCCCTGCGCGTCACCAGCGACCGCGCCGACACCCTGCACGTCCACGGCTACGACAAGGAACTCGCCCTGCCGGCGGGCCAGGAGGCCACCCTGGTCCTGACGGCCGACCGCACGGGCCTCTTCGAGGTCGAGACCCACGAGTCCCGGCTCGTCCTGACCCAGCTCCTCGTCCGGTGACCGCCCTACCCGTGACTGCCCTCCTCGTGCCCGCCCTCCCGGGCGGGCCACCCGGCGGGGGCTGGCCGGGCTTGCTCCCCGGCGGGCCCGGGACGGCCGGTCCCGGCGTGCTGCCGGGGCCGGGCCACGGGTCCGGCCAGGGCGTGGTCCTCCACCCGGCCGACCCGACGGCCCTCCTCGCGCACGGGATCGGCTCCCAGCACGATCTGCCGGTCTCCCCCTTCTACGCCTTCGCCGGCGCCTTCACCGCGCTCTTCGTCTCCTTCCTCGCACTCGGCCTCCTCTGGTCCGCCTCCCGCTTCCGCGGCGCCCGCTCCGGGCTCGCCCTGCCCGCCGGGCTCCAGCGGGTGGCCGACGCGCCGGCCACCCGCACCGCCCTGCGCGGACTGGGTCTCGCCACAGCCCTCGCCGTACTCCTCCACCTCCTCCTCGGTCCCGACGACCCCGCCCGCAACCCCGCTCCGGGCGCCGTCTACGTCCTGCTCTGGGTCGGACTCGTGCCCGCCTCCCTCCTCCTCGGCCCCGTCTGGCGCCTGCTCAACCCCCTCCGGACCCTGCACCGGCTCCTCAGCGTGGCCCGCCGCCGCCCGCCGGGAGCCGGCCGCCCCCTGCCGCCCGGGCTCGGCCAATGGCCCGCCGCCGCCGGACTGTTCGCCTTCACCTGGCTCGAACTCGTCTCGCCCGATCCCGCATCCACCACCTCCCTCCTGACCGCCCTCACCTGCTACGCCGCCGCGCACCTGCTCCTCGCCGCCCGCTACGGCGAGGGCTGGTTCGCCGGCGCCGACGCCTTCGAGGTCTACTCCGACCTGCTGTCCCAGCTCTCCCCCCTCGGCCGCCGCGACGACGGCCGCCTCGTCCTGCGCAACCCCTTCCACGGACTCGACGCGACGCCCGAGCGGCCCGGACTCGTCGCCACCGTCTGCGTCCTCCTCGGCTCCACCGCCTACGACGGCTACTCCGACAACCCCTCCTGGATCAACGCCACTCAGACCTCCCCCCTCGGCCGCACCCCCACGGCCACGCTCGGACTGCTCGCTTCCATCGCCCTCGTCGCCGCCCTGTACTGCCTGTGCGCGGGAGCCACCCGCCTCGTCAGCGGCCCGCACCCCCGCCCGCTGACCGCCTTCGCGCACTCACTCGTGCCGATCGCCCTCGGCTATCTCATCGCCCATTACTTCTCCCTTCTCGTCACCGAAGGACCACGCACGGTAATCATGGCACTCGGCACTGACAACGCCCCCGATCCCAGTCCCCCCTTGGGTCCTGGCGGTCTCGCCGCCCTCCAGGTGATCGCCGTCGTCGCCGGGCACGTACTCGGAGTGATCGCCGCGCACGACCGCTCCGTCCGCCTCTTCCCGCCGGCGAAGGCCGTCGCCGGACAGCTGCCGCTGCTCGCGCTGATGATCACGTACACCATCGGCGGGCTCACCCTCCTCCTGAACTGAGCCGACCGAAAGGGCATGATGGATCCCGTGCCTCCCGCCCACCCCCTGCGCCGGACCCCGGTCCAGCAGCGCAGCGCCGACCGCCTCGCACGGATCCTCGACGCCTGTGCCGAACTCCTCGACGAGACCGGGTACGAGAACCTCAGCACCCGCGCCGTCGCCGTGCGCGCCGGAGTGCCCATCGGCTCCGTCTACCGCTTCTTCGGCAACAAGCGGGCCATGGCCGCGGCCCTGGCCCAGCGCAACCTCGACCGGTACGCCGAGGGCATCACGGCGCGGCTCGCCCTGCTCCCCGCCACCCACTGGCGGCCCGTCGTGGACGCCGTGCTCGACGAGTACCTGGCCATGAAACGGAGCGTCCCCGGCTTCGCCCTGGTCGACTTCGGCATCCCGGCGCCCCCGGCCGAAGGGCCCGCCGCCGACCCCAACCACCAGGTCGCGGCCCGCCTCACCGACCTCCTGCGCACCCACCTCGGACTCGCCCCCGACCCGGTCCTCGGGCGGGCGGTCCTGGTGGCCGTCGAGGCGACCGACGCCCTCGTCCAGCTGGCCTTCCGCTCCGACCCCGCCGGGGACCCCGGGATCATCGACGAGACCCGGGCGATGATGCACGCCTACCTGGCCCGCGTCCTGGACTGACCGGCCTCCTCGGCCTCTCCAGCCTCTCCAGCCTCCCCGGCTGCCCTTCCTCCCGCGCTCGAACGGGCTTCCGCAACCCCCTCCCCGGCGTCCCTACCGGTCGGTATGCTCGGGGCGCCCGTGCGCCCGCGCCGCCCCAGGAGGGCCCATGCCCCGCACCGCCCCGCGTATCTGCCCGCTCTGCGAAGCCACCTGCGGCCTCACCCTCACCATCGAGGGCACCACCGTCACCGGCGCCCGCGGCGACCGGGACGACGTCTTCAGCCGCGGCTTCGTCTGCCCCAAGGGCGCCGCCTTCGGCGCCCTCGACGGAGACCCCGACCGCCTGCGCACCCCCCTCGTCCGCCGGGACGGGCACCTGCGCGAAGCCACCTGGGAAGAGGCGTACGAGGCCATCGCCGCCGCCGTGCCCGCCCTCGTCCGGGAACACGGCGCCCAGTCCGTGGGCGTGGTCCTCGGGAACCCCAACGTGCACACCATGGCCGGCGCCCTCTACCCGCCGCTCCTGCTCGGCGCCCTCGGCACCCGCAACCTCTTCACCGCCAGCACCCTCGACCAGATGCCCAAACACGTCTCCAGCGGGCTCCTGTTCGGCGACCCCTTCGCCATCCCGGTGCCCGACCTGGACCGCACGGACTTCCTCCTGCTCATCGGTGCCAACCCGGTCGAGTCCAACGGCTCCCTGTGCACCGCCCCCGACTTCCCCGGCCGGCTCAAGGCCCTGCGTGCCAGGGGCGGCACGCTCGTCGTCGTCGACCCGCGCCGCACCCGCACCGCCCGGCTCGCCGACCGGCACCTCGCGCCGCGCCCCGGCACCGACGCCCTGCTGCTGGCGGCGCTCGCGCACACCCTCCTGGAGGAGAAGCCCGCCGCCCCCGGAGCCCTCGCGGAACACACCGAGGGGCTCGGGGAACTCGCCGACGCCCTCGCGAGTTTCACTCCTGAGGCCGTCGCCCCCGCCTGCGACCTGCCCGCCGAGGAGATCCGCGCCCTCGCCCGTGAGCTCGCGGCCTCGCCGACCGCCGCCGTCTACGGGCGGATCGGCAGTTGCACCGTCGAGTACGGGACGCTCGCCAGCTGGCTCGTCGACGTCCTGAACATCCTCACCGGCAACCTCGACCGCCCCGGCGGGGCCCTCTTCCCGCTCCCCGCCACCGGCCCCCGGCCCCGTCCCGCCGGGCCCGGCAGGGGGTTCGCCCTCAGCCGCTGGCACAGCAGGGTCAGCGGACACCCCGAGGTCAAGAGCGAACTGCCCACCGCCGCCCTGGCCGAGGAGATCGAGACACCGGGGGAGGGGCGCGTCCGCGCCCTGATCGCCATCGCCGCCAACCCCGTGCTGTCCGCCCCCGACGGCCGGCGGCTCGACGCGGCCCTGGCCGGGCTCGACTTCATGGTCAGCGTCGACCCCTACCTCAACGAGACCTCCCGCCACGCCCACGTCGTGCTGCCCCCGCCGCCGCCCTCCCAGAGCGCGCACCACGACTTCGCCTTCAACGGGTTCGCCATCCGCAACCAGGTCCGCTACACCCGGCCCGCGGTCCCCCTGGAGGCGGACCGGCTCGACGAGTGCGAGATCCTCGCCCGCCTCGTCCTGGCCGTCTCCGGCATGCACGGCTCCGCCGAGCCGTCCGCCGTCGACGAGACGGCGATCCGGGCCGCCCTCGCCAAGGAGACCGCCGACCGCCACTCCCCCCTGCACGGAGCCGACCCGGACCGCCTCGCGGGGCAGCTGACCGGCGAGAACGGCCCCGAGCGCCGACTCGACCTGATGCTCCGACTCGGCCCGTACGGGGACCTGTTCGGCGCCGCCGGGCCCGGGGCGGCGCAGGACGGGCTCAGCCTGGAGCGGCTCCTCGCGCACCCGCACGGCATCGACCTGGGACCGCTGCGCCCCCGGCTCCCGGGGCTGCTGAGGACCCGCAGCGGCAGGATCGAGCTGCTGCCCGACCCGATCGCGGCCGAGCTGCCCCGGCTGCGCGGGGCGCTCGCCGAACGCCCCGCCGCCCTGGTGCTCGTGGGCCGCCGCCACCTGAGGTCCAACAACAGCTGGCTGCACAACGTCCCGGCCCTGGTCGGAGGTTCCAACCGCTGCACCCTCCAGGTCCACCCCCACGACGCCGGCCGGCTCGGTCTCGCCGACGGCGGCCTGGCCCGGGTCACCGCCGACGGGGGCAGCCTGGACGTCCCGGTGGAGGTCACCGACGCCGTCCGCACCGGCGTGGTCAGCCTCCCGCACGGGTGGGGCCACGACCGGGGCGGCACCCGGCTCACGGTGGCCGGCGCCGCACCGGGGGTCAACGTGAACCAGCTCCTCGACGGCAGCCGCCTGGACCCGCTCTCCGGCACCGCGGTGCTCAACGGATTCCCCGTCACCCTGACACCCCTGCCCTGAGCTGGGGTTTTGCTCGTATTGCTCACGCGCGGACGTCTTGTTGGCCCCAGGAGGCGGCACCTACCTTCCCTGCATGCTGACCTTCCTCGGCTTCGCCATGATCGCGACCTTCCTGGTCCTGATCATGCTGAAGAAAATGTCGCCCATCGCGGCGCTCGTCCTCATCCCCGCGCTCTTCTGCGTGTTCGCCGGAAAGGGCGCGCACCTGGGGGACTACGTCATCGACGGGGTCGGCAAGCTCGCGCCAACCGCCGCCATGCTGATGTTCGCCATCGTCTACTTCGGCGTGATGATCGACGTCGGCCTCTTCGACCCGGTCGTCCGGGGCATCCTGCGGTTCTGCAAGGCCGACCCCATGCGCGTGGTGGTCGGCACCGCAGTCCTCGCGGCGATCGTCTCCCTCGACGGCGACGGGTCGACCACCTTCATGATCACCGTCTCGGCCATGTACCCGCTCTACAAGCGGCTCGGCCTCAGCCTCGTGGTCATGACCGGTGTGGCGGCGACCGCGAACGGGGTCATGAACACCCTCCCCTGGGGCGGCCCCACCGCCCGCGCCGCGACCGCGCTCAAGCTCGACGCCGCGGACATCTTCGTCCCGATGATCCCGGCCCTGGCCATGGGACTGGTCTGCGTCTTCGTCCTGGCCTACGTGCTGGGCCTGCGCGAGCGCCGCCGGGTCGGATCCCTGGTCATGCCCGGCGAGGAGGCCGAGCGGGAGTCCGAGACCCTGGTCGCGGCCGGATCCGGTGCGCAGAAGGCCTCCGGGGGCGTCCGTACCGCCACCGGCGGCGGGAGCGGCGCCGGCCCGGACGCGGACACCGAGCCCGCCCCCGGCGCGGCGGCGCCCGCGGAGGGACCCGGGGAGATGCAGGGCCTGGACCCCCACCGTCCGACCCTCCGCCCCCGCCTCTACTGGTTCAACGCCGGCCTGACCGTCGCCCTGCTCACCGCGATGATCATGGAGTTGCTGCCGATCCCGGTGCTGTTCCTGCTGGGCGCCGCCCTCGCCCTGACGGTGAACTTCCCCCACATGCCCGACCAGAAGGCCCGGATCGCCGCCCACGCCGACAACGTCCTGAACGTCGCCGGCATGGTCTTCGCCGCCGCCGTCTTCACCGGGGTCCTCTCCGGCACCGGCATGGTCAAGCACATGGCCGACTGGCTCGTCGGCGCCATCCCCGACGGCATGGGCCCGCACATGGCCCTGGTCACCGGCCTGCTGAGCCTGCCCCTCACCTACTTCATGTCGAACGACGGCTTCTACTTCGGCGTCCTGCCGGTCCTCGCCGAGGCCGGCGCCGCCCACGGGGTCGCCCCGCTCGAGATCGCCCGCGCCTCCCTGGTCGGGCAGGCCCTGCACATGTCCAGCCCGCTGGTTCCGGCCGTCTACGTGCTCGTGGGCATGGCCCGGGTCGAATTCGGCGACCACACCCGCTTCACCGTGAAATGGGCGGCCCTGACCTCCCTCGTGGTGCTCGCGGCAGGGATGCTTTTCGGCATCATCTGAGCCCCGCACCCCTGGCCGCCCGAAAACTACCGACGCTAGTTTGTAGGGTGTTGGCGACGTCAGGTCCGCGCGTCTACGCGCTCGTGCGTGCTCGGGAGGAAAGCGATGAAGGCCCACGACGGGATGTACATCGGCGGGGAATGGCGGCCCGCCGCCGGATCCGGCCGCATCGAGGTCGTCAACCCGGCCGACGAGCAGGTCATCGGCGCGGTCCCGGCCGGTACGGCCGAGGACGTGGACGCCGCCGTGCGCGCCGCCCGCGCGGCCTTCCCCGGCTGGGCCGCCACCCCTCCGGCCGAGCGGGCCGCGCTCATCGGCGCCCTGCGGGACGTCCTCGTCGCCCGCAAGGCCGAGATCGCCGAGACGGTCACCGCCGAACTCGGCTCCCCGCTCGGCTTCGCGGAGGCGGTGCACGTGGGCGCGCCCATCGCGGTCGCCTCCTCGTACGCCGAGCTCGCCGCCTCCCACGCCTTCGAGGAGCGGCTCGGGAACTCCACCGTCTTCCAGGAGCCCGTGGGCGTGGTCGGGGCGATCACGCCCTGGAACTATCCCCTGCACCAGGTCGTTGCCAAGGTGGCGCCCGCTCTCGCCGCCGGCTGCACCATCGTCCTCAAGCCGGCCGAGGACACCCCGCTGACCGCACAGCTCTTCGCCGAAGCCGTGCACGAGGCGGGCATCCCGGCCGGAGTCTTCAACCTGGTGACCGGGACCGGCCCGGTCGCCGGCCAGGCACTGGCCGAGCACGAAGGGGTCGACCTCGTCTCCTTCACCGGCTCGACCGCCGTCGGCAAGAAGATCGGCGCCCTCGCCGGCGCCGCCGTCAAGCGCGTCGCCCTCGAACTCGGCGGCAAGTCGGCGAACGTCATCCTGCCCGGGGCCGATCTGGCCAAGGCCGTCGCGGCGGGCGTCGGACACGTCATGAACAACACCGGCCAGAGCTGCAACGCGCTCACCCGCATGCTCGTCCACCGGGACCGGTACGAGGAGGCCGTCGCCCTCGCGGCCGCCGCCGTCGCCAAGTACCCCTCGGGCGACCCCCGCGACCCGGGCACCCGCCTCGGCCCGGTCATCAACGCCACCCAGCGCGACCGGGTGCGCGGATACATCGCCAAGGGCGTCGAGGAAGGCGCGCGCCTGGTCGCGGGCGGCCTCGACGCACCCCAGGCGCAGGGGTACTTCATCGCCCCGACCGTCTTCGCCGACGTCACCCCCGACATGACCATCGCCCAGGAGGAGATCTTCGGCCCCGTGCTGGCGATCCTCTCGTACGAGGACGAGGACGAGGCCCTGCGCATCGCCAACGGCACCGTCTACGGCCTGGGCGGCGCGGTGTGGGCGGCCGACGCCGAGACGGCGGTGGCCTTCGCCCGCCGCATGGACACCGGACAGGTGGACATCAACGGCGGCCGCTTCAACGTGCTCGCGCCCTTCGGCGGCTACAAGCAGTCGGGTGTGGGGCGCGAGCTGGGCCCGCACGGCCTGGGGGAGTACCTCCAGACCAAGTCCCTGCAGTTCTGAGACTGCCTCTCCCGCTCTCGCCCCCTCAGCCGCACGTCCCGCACCCGAGCCCGCCGAAGACACGACACGGAGACGACGACCATGGTCCGCGCCGCCATCCTGCCCGCCGTCGGAGCACCGCTGGAGATAAGGGAGATCGTGCTGCCCGATCCCGGCCCCGGGCAGGTCCGGGTGCGGCTCGCCGCAGCCGGGGTCTGCCACTCCGACCTGTCCCTCACCGACGGCACCATGCGGGTGCCCGTCCCAGCCGTCCTCGGCCACGAGGGCGCGGGCACGGTGCTCGCCGTCGGGGAAGGGGTGACCCACGTCGCCCCGGGTGACGGGGTGGTGCTCAACTGGGCGCCGTCCTGCGGGGAGTGCCACCACTGCCGGATCGGGGAGGTCTGGCTCTGCGCCAGGGCCCTGTCCGGGGTCGGCGCGGTCTACGCCCATGACGCCGAGGGCGTGGAACTGCACCCCGGGCTGAACGTGGCCGCGTTCGCCGAGGAGACCGTCGTCGCGGCGAACTGCGTGCTGCCCGCACCCGCCGGGATCCCGCTCCAGGAGGCCGCGCTCCTCGGCTGCGCCGTGCTCACCGGGTACGGGGCCGTGCACCACAGCGCGCAGGTCCGGCCGGGGGAGTCGGTGGCGGTGTTCGGCGTCGGCGGGGTCGGCCTCTCGGCCCTCCAGGCGGCGCGGATCGCCGGGGCCGGGCCGGTCGTGGCCGTGGACGTCTCCCCGGCCAAGGAGGAGCTGGCGCGGGCCGCCGGGGCCACGGCGTTCGTGCTCGCCTCCGAGACCACCGCCAAGGAGATCCGTGCGCTGACGGGCGGGCAGGGGGCGGACGTCGCCGTCGAGTGCGTGGGCCGGGCGGAGACCATCCGGGCGGCCTGGGAGTCGACGCGGCGAGGCGGGCGGACGACGGTGGTGGGCATCGGGGGGAAGGAGCAGCGGGTGAGTTTTCACGCGCTGGAGATCTTCCACTTCGCGCGGACCCTCAGCGGGTGCGTGTACGGGAACAGTGATCCGGCGCGGGACCTGCCGGTGATCGCCGAGCACGTGCGGGCCGGGCGGCTGGATCTGGCGGCGATGGTCACCGAGCGGATCGGGCTGGACGGGATTCCGGGGGCGTTCGAGGCGATGGTCGCCGGGAAGGGCGGGCGGTCGCTGGTCGTGTTCTAGGCCGGGGCCGCTTCCAGGGGCTCCGCCCCTGCCCCCGCGCCTCAAGCGCCGGCGGGGCTGAAAGGGCCCGGCGCCGGCGGGGCTGAGAGGGCCCGGGGCCGGCGGGGCTGGAGGCGCCCGGAGCCCGGCGGTCGCCGGGTTACGGCTGGGCCGGGTGGTGGGGGAGGGCGTCGTACTGGAGGGTCAGGCCGTCCAGTAGGGCGGTGAGGCCCGTTTCGAAGGCGCCCTCGTCCACCTCGTGCCGGCGGTCCGCCAGGAGGTGGGCCTGGCCCAGGTGGGGGTAGTCCGCCGGGTCGTACGCCGTCTCGTCGTCCACGAAACCCCGGGCGAAGGAGGCCACCGCCGAGCCCAGGATGAAGTACCGCATGAGGGCGCCGATCCGGGTCGCGTGGGCCGGGGGCCAGCCCGCCGCGGTCATGGCGCCGAACACCGCGTCCGCCAGCCGCAGGCCCGCCGGGCGCCGGCCCGGGCCCCGGGCCAGCACCGGCACGATGTTCGGGTGGTCGGCCAGGGCGTCCCGGTAGGAGTGGGCCCAGGCGTGCAGTGCCCCCCGCCAGTCCGGGGCCGACCCGTCCGCGGGCGCGTCGAACATCGACAGGTCCACCCGCGCGCTCACCGCGTCCGCGACCGCCTCCAGGATCGCGTCCTTCGTCCGGAAGTGGTTGTAGAGGGACGGGCCGCTCACCCCCAGCGCGGCCGCCAGCCGCCGCGTGGAGACGGCGTCCAGCCCCTCCGCGTCCACCAGTTCGCCCGCCGCCTCGACGATGCGGTCTCTGCTGAGGAGGGGCTTGCGCGGTCTGGCCATGCGCCACATAGTAGGCCCTGCGCCGCAATAAACTACCGCTGCTAGTTAAACGTCGCCCCACGCCCCGGAGGGACCCCGTGAACCTGGAGCTCAGCGAGGAGCAGGAGGCCGTGCGCCGGCTCGCCCGCGCGTTCACCGACCGCGAGATCTCCCCCCACGCCGCCGAGTGGGACCGCGCCGAGAGCGTGGACCGGTCGATCGTCAAGAAGCTCGGGGACCTCGGCTTCCTCGGCCTCACCGTCCCCGAGGAGTACGGCGGCTCCGGCGGCGACCACCTCTCCTACGTGCTGGTCACCGAGGAGCTCGGCCGCGGGGACTCCGCCGTGCGCGGCATCGTCTCCGTCTCCCTCGGCCTGGTCGCCAAGACCGTCGCCGCCTGGGGGACCGAGGAGCAGAAACGATCCTGGCTGCCCCGCCTCTGCTCCGGCGAGGCCCTCGGCTGCTTCGGCCTGACCGAACCCGGCACCGGCTCCGACGCGGCCGCCCTCACCACCCGCGCCGTGCGCGAGGGGGACGCGTACGTCATCACCGGCAGCAAGATGTTCATCACCAACGGGACCTGGGCCGACGTGGTCCTGCTCTTCGCCCGGACCGACCCGGCCGACCCCGGCCACCGGGGGATCTCCGCCTTCCTCGTCCCCGCCGACACCCCCGGCCTGACCCGGCGCGAGGTCCGCGGCAAACTCGGCCTGCGCGGCCAGGCCACCGCCGAACTCACCCTCGACGGCGTCCGCGTCCCCGCCTCCGCGATGCTCGGCCCCGAGGGCAAGGGCTTCTCCGTCGCCATGTCCGCCCTCGCCAAGGGCCGGATGTCGGTGGCCGCGGGCTGCGTCGGCATCGCCCAGGCCGCCCTGGACGCGGCCGTCGCGTACGCCGCGGGGCGCGAGCAGTTCGGCAAGCCGATCGCCCACCACCAGCTGGTCCAGGAGCTGATCGCCGACATCTCGGTCGACCTGGACGCCGCCCGGCTGCTCACCTGGCGGGTCGCCGACCTCATCGACCGCGGGAAGCCCTTCGCCACCGAGGCCTCCACCGCCAAGCTCTTCGCCTCCGAGGCCGCCGTGCGCGCCGCCTCCAACGCCCTCCAGGTGCACGGGGGCTACGGCTACGTCGACGAGTACCCGGCCGGGAAGCTGCTGCGCGACGCCCGTGTGATGACCCTCTACGAGGGCACCAGCCAGATCCAGAAACTGCTCATCGGCCGCGCCCGCACCGGCGTCTCCGCCTTCTGAGGGACCCGTCCGCCCCGAGGTTCCTAAGCGCTTGCTCACCCTCCGGTAAGCTGTTCCATTCCTACAGGGCGAGAGGTGAGCGATGGACAGCGCGGCGGAGAGCACCGACGGCTACCAGGCGTGGTCGGAGGTCACCCCCGACGCCGCGCGGCGCCTGCTCGTGGCGGCCGTCGAGGCCTTCGCGGAGCGCGGCTACCACGCGACCACCACCCGCGACATCGCCGGCCGCGCCGGCATGAGCCCGGCAGCCCTCTACATCCACTACAAGACCAAGGAAGAGCTGCTCCACCGGATCAGCCGCATCGGCCACGACAAGGCCCTGGAGATCCTGGAGACCGCCGCCTCCGGCACGGGGGCGGCGGCCGACCGGCTCGACGCCGCCGTGCGGTCCTTCGTGCGCTGGCACGCCGCGCACCACACCACCGCCCGCGTGGTCCAGTACGAGCTCGACGCCCTCGGCCCGGAGCACCGCTCCGAGATCGTCGCCCTGCGCCGGCGCAGCGACGCGGCCGTGCGGCACATCCTCGCCGACGGCGTACGGGCGGGGGAGTTCGACGTCCCCGACGTCCCCGGCACCACCCTCGCCGTGCTGTCCCTGTGCATCGACGTGGCCCGCTGGTTCAACGCGGACGGGCGGCGCACGCCCGACGAGGTCGGCGCCCTCTACGCCGACCTCGTACTGCGGATGGTGGGCGCGCGCCCCGCCGCCTGAGCCCCGCTCGGGAGTGGTCGTTCAGAAGTAGTAGCGGGACAGCGACTCCGCCACGCACACCGGCTTCTCGCCGCCCTCGCGCCCGACCGTCACCGTCGCCGCGACCTGCACCCCGCCGCCCGCCTCCGTGACCTCCGTGATCACGGCGGTGGCGCGCAGCCGCGAGCCGACCGGTACCGGGGCGGGGAAACGCACCTTGCCCAGGCCGTAGTTGATGCCCATCCGCATGCCCTCGACCCGCATGATCTGCGGGACGAGGCTCGGCAGCAGGGACAGGGTCAGATAGCCGTGCGCGATGGTGGTGCCGAAGGGTCCGGCGGCGGCCCGCTCGGGGTCCACGTGGATCCACTGGTGGTCGCCGGTCGCGTCCGCGAAGAGGTCGATCCGCTTCTGGTCCACCTCCAGCCATCCGCTCGGCCCGAGCGGCTCGCCGATCGCGGCGCGCAGCTCCTCGGCGGACGTGAAGATCCTCGGTTCGGCCATGCCCTGCCCCTGTCTCCCGCTGAATCAGGCCATGCGCGTACCGCCCAGTGGGCGAACAAGCGCTTGCTCAGCATGCTGGGGGCCCCGGCGCCCTGTCAACGGACCGCCGACTACCCTCGGAGACGTGCCGCAGATTCCCGAGAAAGTCCACGAACTCACCGTCGGCCAGCTGTCCGCGCGCAGCGGAGCGGCGGTCTCCGCCCTGCACTTCTACGAGACCAAGGGCCTGATCAGCAGCCGCCGTACCGCCGGCAACCAGCGGCGCTACACCCGTGAGACGCTGCGCCGGGTCGCCTTCGTACGGGCCGCCCAGCGCGTCGGCATCCCGCTCGCGCACATCCGCGAGGCGCTGGCGCAGCTGCCCGAGGAGCGCACCCCGACCCCGCAGGACTGGGCGCGGCTGTCCGAGAACTGGCGGGCCGAGCTGGATCAGCGCATCCAGCAACTGAGCCGGCTGCGCGACCACTTGTCGGACTGCATCGGCTGCGGCTGCCTCTCGCTGAAGAACTGCGCGCTGTCCAACCCGGACGACGTCTTCGGCGCGAACCTCACAGGCTCCCGGCTGTCCTCGTGACCCGGCCCGGCGCGCCGTCCCACGCGGCGTCCCCCGACTCCAGGGCCGCCGCGACCAGTTCGGCGTTGGAACGCGCCGGGCGCCCGTCGGGCAGGTGCAGCACCTCGCCGACGCCGATGCGCGCGCCCGCGCCGCACCGCGCGGCCAGCCGCAGTACGGGCCAGGCCGCCGCCTCCCGCCCGTAGAACAGGACCGGCACCGGCGGCAGCCAGCGCATGCCGGCCACCAGCGCGGGGTCGGCCTCCGCCAGCTCCACCGCCAGCCGGACCCGCCCCGGCTCCGGCGGGCCCCACGCCAGGAACCGGGCCAGCGGCTCCGGCCCGGCCCCGCCGCCCAGCGGAACCACGGCGTCCACCGCCACCCCGCGCTCCAGCAGCGCCCGCCCCAGCCGTTCCGCACCCGGTTCGGCGAAGGGCACCACCGCCCGGTCCGGCAGCACCGTCCAGGACCGCACCCGCTCCAGCCGCTCCGCCGGATCCGGCTCGGCCGCGACGGCCGCCGGCACCGACAGGGGTACGCGGACCCCCGCGCCGCGCAACTCCGCCAGCACCGGCCCGACCGCCCGGGGCGAGAGGCTCTCCCGCCCGCACGGGGTCCGCGGATGCACCAGCACCTCACCGGCCCCGGCCGCGACCGCCGCCAGCGCCGACTCCGCCAGATCCGCCGGGGACAGCGGCACCGCACCCCCGTCACCGGCCCCGCGCGAACCGTTCAACGAGACCTGCAACACCCGCCCGCCCCCACCGCCCGCACCCCGGCCCTCCACACCCCGCCCGACCTCGGCGCCGCCGCCGGCCGGGCCGCCCGCGCCCGCCCCGCTCACGCCGCCCGCCGGGCCGCCCGCGCCCGCCCCGCTCACGCCGCCCGCCGGGCCGCCCGCATCCGCCCCGCTCACGCCGCGTCCGCCGACGCCGGGTGGGCCAGTACCGGGTGCGTCAGGGCCGTGTCCGCCAGCGCCGGGCGGGGCACCACGATGCCGCAGCCCCCGCACACCGGGCCGTCCCACGCCCACGCCCCGCCCCACGCCGCCGGCCCCGACAGGGGCGGCTCCCAGCGCAGCTCCCGCTCACCGCAGACCGGGCACGCCGTCCCCGGCTCCGACTCCAGCACCCGCACCAGCCGTCTCAGCACCTCGCCGAGCGTGCCCTCCGGACGTACGTCCGGATCGGCGCACCGCACCACCGCGTCCCCGCTGCCGCCCCAGGCCCACTCCGGCCGCCGCACCCCGTCGTGCTTCTCCCGTCTGCGCCGCGCCGCGAACTGCCTCTCGTACTCCAGCCAGACCGCCCGCGCCTCCTCCAGCTCCTCCAGCGCCGCGACCAGCCGCAGCGGATCCGCGCCCCGGTCCTCGGGGGCGATCCCGTGCCGGTCGCACAGGTGCCACCACGTCGCCCGGTGCCCGTACGGCGCGAACCGCTCCAGGCAGCGGCGCAGCGAATGGCGCCGCAGGGCCCGGTCGTTGCGCGCGTCACGCACCTGGTAGGCCAGACTCCGAAAACCCGCCACCGTACCTTCACCTCCGCCGTGTCCCCACCCGAACCCGCCCGTCCCGCCCCGCCCCGCCCTACCACGTAGAACGAAGCGACCCGCCCCGACGTGCCCAACATGCCCGAGGGGATGCGGGCGCATGCGGGGGCGGTCGAGGCGTACGGGTGGCACATGGCCGGAACTCAGCGCCCCATGCGCCCCGCGCCGACCACGAGCCAGGCCAGTTCCTCATGGCAGATGTCGCTGTGCGCCCCCGACGGAGGGCCGCCCCGGCGGACCACGGAACCCGCGTCCACGCTGACGCAGCCGGACCCCGGGAGCCCCCCGCCCAGGGCCCTGTCCAGGGCCAGCCGCGGGGCGCCCGGCACCGCCTGCACCCCGTCGTGCCCGATCGCGCCCCACCGCTCGTCGAAGCCGAGCAGACCGGCCGAATCCCCCGCCGCCCGGGAGGCCAGCGGGTAGAACACCCCGAGGGCCGAGTCGTGCGAGGAATGGCAGGCCACCACCGGTCCGTCCACCCGGCTCTGGAGCCCCCGCAGGACGCCGCCGCGCCCCGGGTCGTGGGGGAGCCGCTCGCTGAACGCGTAGTGGGAGAAGGCCCCCTGGAGCAGGGTCAGGGACTTCACGTGACGGGCGCCCTGCGGTACGGCGCGCAGCGAGAACGACACCACCCGCGCCCCGAAGCTGTGGCCGATGAGGTGGAAGCGCAGGGCGGGCCGGCGTCCCGCGAGGTCCGTCAGGACCGGTCCGAGCCCGTGCTCGCCGACCACCCCGGCCCGCTTCTTCATCTCGTAGTACGTAGCCTGGCGCAGCAGCTCCTTCGCGCCGTTCCACAGGGTGCGCAGCCCGTCATCCGCCGTGAAGCCCGGCCCCGTCGCGGCGTCCCGCGCCCCGTCCCCGGCGGCGGCGCCCGCCTCCGCCAGGGCGGTCGTCAGGGCCCGGCACACCTCCACCGCGTCCTGCGCGAACACGTCCGGCACCCCGGCCGACGCCACCGCCGCCGGACCGGCCGGACCGGCGGGGCCAGCCGGGCCGGCCCCCACGAGGTCCCGTACCAGCCCACCGAACTCGGCGAACGCCGCCGCCGACTCCGGCTGCCCCGCCAGCAGTTCCGCGACCCGGTCCAGCTCCGCCTCCCGTCCGGGCCAGAACCCGCCCAGCGCCGCCCGGGTGGCCGCGTCCAGGGAGGGGCCGGCGGGTGCCTCCGCGAGCGCGCCGTGCGGATCGAAGTCCGGTATCGGCTCGTCCGAGAACCGGATCGACGGCCACACCACCCCCACGTAGCCCAGCCGCACCCCCGACCCCACCAGCCCCGGGAAGGGGGCGAAGAAGGCGTCGTACAGCCGGGTCGCCGTGGAGCGGTCGCTGTTCCACCCGTGCGCGAAGACCAGCAGGTCGGTCGCCTCCATCCGGGCCACCGCCGCCCGCGTGGCCGGGTCCACGTCCCCCTGCGCGTCGAACGTCAGCTCCTGGTACGGCCCGACCCCGACCCCCGCTCCGCCGTCCGCCATGACGTACCCCTTCCGCGCGAGCCGTGTCCCGGGTCGGTCGCAGCATCCCGCCGCGCGGCCGCATCGGCCAGACCCGTGACGCCGGAAGTCGCGGCCGGCTCCCGGGCGGCCGGCTCACGGATCCGGCCGGCGGCTCCCGGGCGGGCGGCTCGCGGATCCGGAGGATCGCTCACGGATACAGCAGGTACTCCTCGCGGACCGCCGCGAAGCGGGCCAGCCCCGCCGCCCAGTCGCCCGCGACGTCCTCAACACCCGCCCCCGCGTCCACCAGCGTCCGCACCCGGTCCGACCCGGTCAGCCGGTCGATCCAGTGGTCCGGCCGCCAGCCGAACCCGCTCCACACCCGCCGCGCCGTCACCAGCAGCCCGATCCCCGCCCGCACCGGATCGAAGGCCTCCCGGTCGTGCACGATCAGCCGGACCCCGCCGCACACCCTCCCCGCGTGCTTGGAGAAGGCCGGGGTGAACCACGCCTCCCGGAACCACACCCCCGCCAGCCCCAGCCCGTTCGCCGCCTCCGCCCACCGCCGGTCGATCCCCTCGGCGCCGACCAGCTCGAACGGGGTGGTCGTGCCCCGGCCCTCCGACAGGACGGTGCCCTCGAACAGACAGGTCCCGGCGTACGCCAGCGCCGTGTCCGGGGTCGGCACGTTGGGGCTCGGCGGCACCCACGGCAGCCCGGTCTCCCCGAAGAACGAGCCCCGCCGCCACCCCTCCATCGCCACCGTCCGCAGCCGCGGCCCGGCCCCCTTGAGGAACTCGCCGTCGAACAGCAGGGCCAGCTCGGCCACCGTCATCCCGTGCGCGAGCGCGATCGGCTCCCGGCCCACGAAGCTCGCGTACGGCCGCTCCAGGACCGGCCCGGCGGCCCGGAGCCCGCCCACCGGGTTGGGGCGGTCCAGCACCACGACCTCCTTGCCGGCCAGCGCGGCCGCGCGCATGCAGTCGTAGAGGGTCCAGACGTAGGTGTAGAAGCGGGCCCCGACGTCCTGGACGTCGAAGACGAGCGTGTCGATCCCCGCCGCGGTGAAGAGGTCCGCGAGCGCGCGCCCGCTCCGGCCGTACGTGTCGTAGACCGGCAGGCCCGTCGCCGGATCGCGCCCGGGCCCCTCGGAGCCGCCCGCCTGCGCGGTCCCCCGGAAGCCGTGCTCGGGGCCGAACATCGCGACCAGGTCGACGCGTTCCTCCGCGTGCAGCACGTCGGCCAGGTGGCGGGCGTCGGCGGTGATCCCGGTGGGGTTGGTGACCAGCCCGATCCGCCGTCCGGCCAGCTCCGCGTACCCGTCCGCGGCCAGCCGGTCGCAGCCCGTGCGGACCCGGCCCGGCGGGCGGGGCCGGGAGGGTGCGCCCGCTCCGACCGTACCGGCGGCCCCCGCCGCCCCCGCCAGCCCCAGCAGTCCCCGTCGCGACAGTGTCATCCCGCCATGCTGGGGCGCCGCCCCCTTCCGCCCCGACATACCGACTGGTTAGTCTGCCCGGATCCGGCGGCCCGACGGGCCGGCAGGCAGCGGCGAGAGGTGAACCCGTGAGCGCGTACCAGGACCAGCGAGTCGTCGTCACCGGAGCGGGCGGCGGCATCGGCGCGGCCCTCGCCCACCGCTTCGCCGCCGAGGGGGCCGCCGTCGTCGTCAACGACCTCGACCCGGCCCGGGCCGCCGCCGTGGCCGGAGCCATCGGCGCCCGCGCGACCGCCGTCCCGGGCGACGCCTCCCTGATCGTCGAGGAGGCCCGGGAGGCCCTCGGCGGGCGGATCGACGTCTACTGCGCCAACGCCGGACTCGCCTCGGGCGGCGACGCCTTCGCCGACGAGGCCGTCTGGGAGGCGGCCTGGGACACCAACGTCATGGCCCACGTGCGCGCCGCCCGCGCCCTGCTGCCCGACTGGCTGGAGCGCGGCGAGGGGCGCTTCGTGTCCACCGTCTCGGCCGCCGGGCTGCTCACGATGATCGGGGCCGCGCCGTACAGTGTCACCAAGCACGGTGCCCTCGCCTTCGCGGAATGGCTCTCGCTGACCTACCGCCACCGGGGCGTCCGGGTCCATGCCGTCTGCCCGCAGGGCGTGCGCACCGACATGCTGACCGCCGCGGGCTCGGCGGGCGAACTCGTCCTGGCGCCGACCGCGATCGAGCCGGACGCGGTCGCGGACGCCCTGTTCGACGGCATGGAGAAGGGCCGGTTCTTGATCCTCCCGCACCCCGAGGTGGCCGGCTACTACGCCGGGCGCGCGGCCGACCCCGAGCGGTGGCTGGGCGCCATGAACCACCTCCAGCGCACCTGGGAGTCCTCGTGACGGGCACCACCGCCACCGGGGACGGTTCCCCGTACGCCGCCCGGCCGTGGCTGCGCCAGCTGAGCCCCGCCCAGCTGGCGCCGGTGTCGCCGCCGGCCAGCGTGCTGGACGCCTTCCGGGACGCCGTGGCGCGGGCGCCGCGGCGGACCGCGCTGGCGTACTTCGACGGGCGGGTCGGGTACGCCGAGGCCGACGCCCTCTCCGACTCCCTCGCCGGGTACCTCGCGGGGCGGGGGGTGCGGCGGGGCGACCGGGTCGCGGTGATGCTGCAGAACACCCCGCACTTCGTGCTGGCCGTGCTGGCGGTGTGGAAGGCGGGGGCGGTGGTCGTGCCCGTGAACCCGATGTACAAGTCCGCCGAGACGCGGCACGTACTGGGGGATTCCGGGGCGGTCGCGCTGGTCTGCGAGGCCGGGGCGTGGGGCGGGTACCTGGCGGAGGCCGTCCGGGGGACGGCCGTGCGGACCGTGCTGACCGCACGGGACCGGGACTTCCAGATGCGGAACGACCCCCGGGTCTTCCCCCCGGCCCCGGCCCCGACCCCCGACGCTTCCCCCACGTCGCCGGCCCCGGCCGATCTGCTCGCCGTGGCCCGGCAGGGCCACCCCGCTCCGGCGGATCCGGGGCTGCGGGCCGCCGACGCCGCCCTCATCAGCTACACCTCCGGCACCTCCGGGGTCCCCAAGGGGGCCGTCAACCCGCACGGGGCGATCACCTACAACGCCGTCCGCCAGGTCACCGGCCACCCGATCGCCGAGGGGGCCGGGTACTTCGCGCTCGCGCCGCTGTTCCACATCACCGGGCTGGTCTGCGAGCTCACCGCCTGCCTCGTCAACGCCGGCACCCTCGTCCTCGCCCACCGCTTCGACGCCGGGACCGTCCTCGACGCCTTCCTGGAGCACCGCCCCGCCTACACCATCGGCCCCGCCACCGCCTTCACCGCCCTGGCCGCGCACCCCGCCGCCACCCGCGAGCACTTCGCCGCGTTCCGGGTGGTCTCCTCCGGCGGCGCCCCGCTCCCGCCCGCCCTCGTCGCCCGCCTCCGCGCGGACTTCGGGTTCTACCTGCGCAACGGCTACGGCCTCACCGAGTGCACCGCCCCCTGCGCCTCCGTCCCCGCGCACCGCGAGGCACCCGTCGACCCCGGCAGCGGAACCCTCTCCGTCGGGGTCCCGGGCGCGCAGACCCTCGTACGGATCCTCGACGAGCGGGGCGCCGAGCTCCCGCTCGGGGAGACCGGCGAGATCGCCGTCCGCGGTCCGCAGGTCGTCCCCGGCTACTGGGGACGGCCCGAGGCCACCGCCGAGGCCTTCCCCGACGGCGAACTGCGCACCGGCGACGTCGGGTTCATGGACGCCGACGGCTGGCTCTACGTCGTCGACCGAAAGAAGGACATGATCAGCGCCTCCGGGTTCAAGGTGTGGCCGCGCGAGGTCGAGGACGTCCTCCACGGCCACCCCGCCGTACGGGAGGCCGCCGTCGTCGGCGTCCCCGACGCCTACCGCGGGGAGACCGTCAAGGCGTACGTGACCCTGCGCCCCGGCGCCCGCGCCGAGCCGGCCGAACTCTCCGCGTACTGCGCCGAACGCCTCGCCGCCTACAAGTACCCGCGCGAGGTCGAGATCCTGCCTGTTCTTCCCCAGACCACCAGTGGCAAGATCCTGCGACGAGAACTGCGCGAGCGCGGCTGAAAACAGTCGGAGGATCAGGAGAGGGAGGCGAGCACCATGGCCGCCAGGAACACCGCCGGGAACACCCCCGGGACCGAGGACGGCGACCGCGACACCCCGGTGCCGCAGCGGCTGCTGGCCGTCGCCACCAGGCTGTTCGCCGAGCGCGGCTACGACCGCACCTCCGTCCAGGAGATCGTCGAGGCGGCCGGGGTCACCAAGGGCGCGCTCTACCACTACTTCGGCTCCAAGGACGACCTGCTGCACGAGGTGTACGCGCGCATGCTGCGCCTCCAGCAGCAGCGGCTCGACGCGGTGGCCGGATCCGACGCCCCCGTCGAGGAGCGGCTGCGGGCCGCCGCCGCCGACGTCGTCGTCACCACGATCGAGAACCTCGACGACGCGATGATCTTCTTCCGGTCGATGCACCAGCTCAGCCCGGAGAAGTACAAGCAGGTCCGCGCCGAACGCCGCCGCTACCACGAGCGCTTCCGCGCACTGGTCGAGGAGGGCATGCGCGCCGGGGTGTTCGCCACGGCCACCCCCGCCGACCTGGTGGTGGACTACTACTTCGGCTCCGTGCACCACCTGTCCACCTGGTACCGGACCGACGGCCCGCTCACCCCCCACCAGGTGGCCGACCACCTCGCCGACCTGCTGCTCCGCTCCCTGCGCCCCTAGCGCCCGGTCCTAGACGACGGCGGCGACGGAGTCACGGGTCAGCGCCGGGTAGTCGGTGTAGCCCTCCGGGCCGTGGACGTGCATCAGGAACTCCGGGCGGAGCTCGTTGAGGGGCGCTCCCGTACGCAGCCGCTCGACGAGGTCGGGGTTGGCGATGAAGCCCCGGCCGAGGGCGACCAGGTCGGCGCCCGCCGCCAGCAGCCGCTCGCCCCGGGCCGCGCCGGCGTCTGCGGCGACCTCCTCGCGGGACAGCCGGGGGTTGGCGATCAGGGTGCCGGGCCAGGCCGCCCGGAGCTCCGTGAAGCCGGGGCCGTCCGGGTCGGCGTACTCCACGTGCAGGTAGACCGGCTCCAGCGGGGCGAGGGCCGCGAGGAGCGCCGGGTAGAGCTCCGCGGTGTCGGACTCCGTCACCCCGTTGACCTCCACCCCGGGCGAGATCCGTACGCCGGTCCGCTCCGGGCCCACGGCCTCGGCGACGGCGCGGACCACCTCGACGGTGAAGCGGATCCGGCCCTCGACCGACCCGCCCCAGGCGTCGGTGCGCAGGTTGGTGTTCGGGGCGAGGAACTGGTGCAGCAGGAGGCCGTTCGCCGCGTGCACCTCCACCCCCTCGAACCCCGCCGCGACGGCGTTGCGGGCGGCGTGCGCGAAGTCGGCGACGGTGGACCGGACGTCCTCCTCGGTCATCGCACGGGGCGTGACGGGGTCCTGGAGCCCGGAGGGGGTCTGCAGCCGCTCCGGGAGCGGGACCGCCGACGGCGCGAGCGGGAGGTGGCCGCTGGTGTCGGGGTGGCCGATCCGGCCGCCGTGCTGGAGCTGGAGGAACATCCGCCCGCCCGCGTCCCGCACACCGTCGCGGACCCGGCGCCACCCGGCCGTCTGCGCGGGGGTGTGGATCCCCGGGATGTGCGGATACGTCCGGCCCACGGCGTTCGGCGTGGTGGCCTCGGCGATGATCAGACCGGCCGAGGCGCGCTGCGCGTAGTAGGCGGCCATCAGCTTCCCGGGAACGCCGTCGGCCCCCGCGCGGTTGCGGGTCAGCGGGGCCATCACCAGGCGGTTGGGGAGGTCGAGCGGGCCCAGGCGGGCGGGGGAGAAGAGGCGGGATCCGGCGGCGGGGGTCTGTCGTGTCTGCGTCATGGCGGTACCGTAGAACCTGACATCAGTGTCAGGTTCAAGACGGATTCCCCCGTGAGGTGACCATGCGGATCGGCGAACTGGCGGCGCGCACCGGGGTCGGTGAGCGCTCGCTGCGCTACTACGAGCAGCAGGGCCTCCTGGCCTCCGACCGGACGCCCGGCGGCCACCGGGACTTCCCCGAACGGGCCGTCGACCGGGTCATCCGCATCCAGGAGCTCTACGCGGCCGGGCTGAACAGCTCCAAGATCGGACAGATCCTGCCCTGCATGCGGGACGAGGACGGCGGCCCGTCGGTGCGCGCCACCCCGGCCCTGGTGGCCGAACTGGCCGCCGAGCGGGACCGGATCGACCGGATGATCGGCGACCTCGTCCGCTCCCGGGAGGTGCTGGACGAGGTCATCGAGACGGCCTCCGGCCGGACCGCCGCCGTTCAGCGGTAGCGCTTGAGCTCGCGGTGCGCCAGGGAACGCTGGTGGACCTCGTCCGGGCCGTCCGCCAGCCGCAGCGTCCGCGCCGCCGCCCACAGTTCGGCCAGCGGGAAGTCCTGGCTCACCCCGCCCGCGCCGTGCAGCTGCACCGCGCGGTCCAGGATCTCCACCACCGCGCGCGGGGTGGCGATCTTGATGGCCTGGATCTCGGTGTGCGCGCCCCGGTTGCCGACGGTGTCCATCAGCCAGGCCGTCTTCAGCACCAGCAGCCGCAGCTGCTCGATGGTGACCCGGGCGTCCGCGATCCAGTTCTGCACGACCCCCTGCGCGGCCAGCTCCTTCCCGAAGGCCGTACGGCCCACCGCGCGCCGGCACATCAGCTCGACGGCCCGCTCCGCCATGCCGATCAGCCGCATGCAGTGGTGGATCCGGCCCGGGCCGAGCCGGGCCTGGGCGATGGCGAAGCCGGCGCCCTCCTCGCCGATCAGGTTCCCCGCCGGCACCCGGGCCCCGTCGAAGACCACCTCGGCGTGGCCGCCGTGGTCGTGGTCCGCGTACCCGTACACGGTCATCGCCCGGCGCACCTCCACGCCCGGGGTGTCGCGCGGGACCAGGACCATCGACTGCTGGCGGCGCGGATCGGCGCCGTCCGGGTCGGTCTTGCCCATCACGATGAAGACCTTGCAGTCCGGGTTCATCGCCCCCGAGATGTACCACTTGCGCCCGGTGACCACGTACGCGTCGCCGTCCCGCTCGATCCGGGTCTCCACGTTCGTGGCGTCCGAGGAGGCGACCTCGGGCTCGGTCATCGCGAAGGCGGACCGGATCTCCCCGGCCAGCAGGGGCTCCAGCCACTGCTTCCGCTGCCGCTCGTCGCCGAACTGGGCGAGCAGCTCCATGTTCCCGGTGTCGGGGGCCGCGCAGTTGGTGGCCATCGGCGCCAGGTGCGGGCTGCGGCCGGTGATCTCCGCGAGCGGGGCGTACTGGAGGTTGGTCAGCCCGGCCCCGTACTCGGCGTCGGGCAGGAACAGGTTCCACAGCCCCCGGCGGCGCGCCTCGGCCTTCAGTTCACCGAAGACGGCCGGGGTGTCCCAGGGCGAGGCCAGCCGCGCGCGCTGCTCGGCGGCGACGGCTTCCGCCGGGTGGACGTACTCCTCCATGAACGCGAGCAGGCGTCCGCGGAGTTCCTCGGTCCGGGTGTCGAATGCGAAGTCCATCTGCGGGGTTCCTCAGCCTTCCTGGAGGGTGGTCAGACCGTGCGCGATGAAGACCGGGACCAGCTCGCCGATCCGGTCGAAGCCGGCGCCGACCGTCTGGCCGAGCGTGTACCGGTAGTGGATGCCCTCGAGGATCACCGCGAGCTTGAACCAGGCGAAGGCCGTGTACCAGGCGATCGCCCCGGTGTCCCGGCCGGAACGGGCGGCGTACCGCTCGATCAGCTCGGCGGGCGCCGGATGGCCGGGGGCCCGGCTCGTCGTGCTGACGGGGGAGTCCTCCAGGCCCAGGTCGGAGCTGTACATCACCAGCAGCCCGAGGTCCGTCAGCGGATCGCCCAGCGTGGACATCTCCCAGTCCAGCACCGCCCGGATGGTGTCGTCCGGCCCGCCGATCAGTACGTTGTCCAGCCGGAAGTCCCCGTGCACCACGGTCGGCGCGGGGGAGCCGGGCAGGGCCCGGCCCAGCGCCCCGTGCAGCTCGTCGATCCCGGGGAGCTCCCGGCCGCGCGAGGCCGCGAGCTGCTTGCCCCAGCGGCGCAGCTGCCGGTCCAGGAAGCCCTCGGGCCGGCCGAAGTCCCCGAGCCCGACCGCCTCCGGGTCCACCGCGTGCAGGTCGACGAGGGTGTCCACCAGGCCGAGCACCGCCCGCCGGGTCCGCTCCGGGCCGATCTCCGCGAGCTGTCCGGCGGTCCGGAACGGCACCCCGTCCACGTACTCCATGACGTAGAACGGCGCCCCCAGCACCTCCTCGTCCTCGCACAGCAGCAGCGGCCCGGGCACCGGTACGGCCGTCCCGTGCAGGGCGGCGATCACCCGGTGCTCGCGCCGCATGTCGTGGGCGGTGGCCAGGACGTGGCCGAGCGGCGGGCGGCGCACCACCCAGCGGGCGGAGCCGTCGGTGACCGCGTACGTGAGGTTCGAGCGGCCCCCCTCGATCAGCCGGCCGGTCAGCGGCCCGGCGACCAGGCCGGGCCGCACGGCGTCGAGGTGGCCGCGCAGCCGCTCCAGATCGAGGCCTCGGGGGTCGGCTGGGGTCATGGGCGCGCCTCCGTACGAAGTCGGGTCGACGAGGGGTGTCCCGAGCCATCATGCCGACCAGTCGGTATGCCGTCCATAGGGCGGGCCGAAAGAAGCCCCTCCGGCCCGCCGCGGGTCTATCCCCTCACGCGTGGCACAGGATCGGCGTGCCCCCGTTCATCACCGTCATGTCCCGCAGCACGGCCATGATGTCCAGCGGAGCCCCCTCCGGCTCCCCGGCCAGCTCCGCGTACGCCCGGTGCAGGTTCGCCACCAGCCGCTCGCTCTCCCGCCAGGCCGCGAACTCCCCGAGGTCCGCGCGGCGCGCGGTCTCCAGCGGGGTCAGCCCCTCGTCCCGGCCCTCCCGCGCAAGCTCCGCCACGTACCGCAGGTAGCGCTCGGTGGACTCGTACGCCGACGGGTCCGTCAGCGGCCCGTGGCCCGGTACGACGGTCTCCGCGCCGAGCGAGCGCAGCAGCTCCAGCGCCCGCAGCGAACCGGCCAGCGAGCCCATCGCCAGGAACGGGGTGCCCCCGGCGAAGACCAGGTCCCCGGTGAACACCATCCGCTGCTCGGGCAGCCACACCACCGAGTCGCCCGTGGTGTGCGCGACGCCCGGGTGCAGGACCCGCACCTCGGTGTCTCCGACGTGCAGCGTCAGCCGGTCGCCGTAGGTGAGGTCGGGGGCGGTGATCTCTATCGCGCCGAAGTCCGTGGCGGGCCAGATCAGCTCCAGCTGGTGCCCGGCGGCGAGCTGCTCGGCCCGCGCGTTGTCGTGCCCCACGATCACGGCCGGCGCGAAGGCGGCGTTCCCGTAGGTGTGGTCGCCGTGGTGGTGGGTGTTGACCACGGTCCGGGGCGGCGGGGAGCCCGCCGCCAGGACCGCCTCGCGCAGGGCCAGCGCCCGCTGCTCGGTGGCGGCGGTGTCGACCAGCAGGGTCCGCCCGCCGTCGCTGACCCAGCCCGCGTTGTTCAGGCACCAGCCCCCGTCCGGCTGGACGTAGGCGTACACCCCGGCCGCGGGCTGGACGACGTACGGCTTCTCGACGGTCATGGGCGCTCTCCCCGGGTCGCTGTGACAGGCGGTCAGCATCCTGTCAGCCCGTCCGGGGCCGGAGGCGGGCGGGGCCCGGCCGATCGGTCAGACGATGACGGCCATCGCGAACACGGCCAGCGCCACCGCGCACGCCGCCGCTCCCACCGCCGCCGCGGGCGTCAGCCCCGCCGGCCGGGCGGCGGCCAGCTGCCGGATCCGCCGGTGTGCCACCCACAGGAAGGCCACCCAGACCAGCGCGATCACGGCCGCCCCGGTGACCTCCACCGGCGACCCGTGCCCGTGCAGGGCCTGCCGCAGCGCCAGCACCGCGGTGACCGAGCAGGCCAGGGTGGTGCGCCGCCACGCCAGCCGGGTCCGCTCGGGCTGTAGCCCGGCGTCCCGCGCGGCGGTGCCGGGCCGGGTCACGGCCGGGCCGTCCAGCCCATCAGCACGACCACCACCATCACCACCGAGACCAGCCCGACCCCCAGGCTCAGCAGCACCGGGAACGGCGACAGCGGCAGGTCCTCGCCCCGCCGCATCGCCCGCTCGCACCGCACCCAGTGGTGCACGGCCCGCAGCGCGCAGGCCGCCCCCACCGCCAGCAGGGCGAGCGCCATCCCGACCCGCACCCCCCAGCGCAGGTCCGGCAGGAACTGGTCCACCGCGAACCCGCCGCCCACCAGCGCCAGAGCGGTCCGTATCCAGGCCAGGAAGGTCCGCTCGTTGGCCAGGGAGAAGCGGTAGTCCGGGGTCTCGCCCTCGCCGCGCAGCCGCTGCGGTGCGAACCAGAGGCGCACGTCCTTGACGAAGTCGATCACCTGTCCAATTTACGTCCCCTTCAGGCGCGGGGCGCGGGCGGCCGGTCCCCCTCCCCCCGGAAGGCCCGCAGCCGGCGGTACGCCTCCAGCCCGTCCGGCACCCACGGCCACTCCGCGCCGGCCGCCCGCCGCTCCAGCTCCGCGGGATCCAGCCAGGCGTGCCAGTCCACCTCGGACTCCTGAGGGGCCACCGGCAGGGCGCACCGCACCTCGTGCACGTACGACCACCAGGAGCCGCCCGGACCCTCGTAGAGGAACTTGAACAGCGGGGCCGGCTGCTCCAGCCCGCTCACCCCGAGCTCCTCCTCCGCCTCCCGCAGCGCGGCCCCCGGGTAGTCCTCCCCGGCGCCGAGCACCCCGCCCACGAACATGTCGTAGTGCGCGGGGAAGACCAGCTTCGACGCGGTCCTCCGGTGCACGAAGACCCGCCCGGCCTCATCCCTGACCTGCACGAACACACACCGGTGGAGCAGCCCCCGGGCGTACACCTCGCCCCGCGGGGCCTGACCGGTGACCCGGTCGTCGCGGTCCACCACGTCCAGAACCTCATCCGCTGCGCTCACGGATCCATCCAACCACCGCTGTTGACGGGTTACCGCTCCGTAGCAAAGGATCTGCCCCACCACCGACCGGAGGACGGGCAGACGCATGAGCTACGACGCTGACGTGATCGTGATCGGAGCGGGCCTCGCCGGCCTCGTGGCCACCGCCGAGCTCGTCGACGCGGGACGGAAGGTGATCCTCCTCGACCAGGAGCCCGAGCAGTCGATCGGCGGGCAGGCGCACTGGTCCTTCGGCGGGCTCTTCTTCGTCGACTCGCCCGAGCAGCGCCGGATGCGGATCCGGGACAGCCGCGCCCTCGCCCTCCAGGACTGGCTGGGAACCGCCGGTTTCGACCGCGACGAGGACGCCTGGCCGCGCCGCTGGGCCGAGGCTTACGTGGACTTCGCGGCCGGCGAGAAGCGGCCGTGGCTGCACGCCCAGGGGGTGCGCTTCTTCCCCGTCGTCGGCTGGGCCGAGCGCGGCGGCTACGACGCCAACGGGCACGGCAACTCCGTCCCCCGCTTCCACATCACCTGGGGCACCGGCCCCGGCCTGGTGGAGCCCTTCGAGCGGCGGGTCCGCGCCGGCGCGGCCCGCGGCCTGGTCAGCCTGCGGTTCCGGCACCGGGTCACCGGCCTGGCCTCGACCGCCGGCGCCGTGGACACCGTCACCGGGGAGGTCCTGGCACCCTCGGACGCCGTACGGGGCGCGGCCAGCGGCCGCGAGAGCGCCGGCACCTTCAGCCTGCGCGCCCAGGCGGTGATCGTCACCAGCGGGGGCATCGGCGGCAACCACGACCTGGTCCGCGCCCAGTGGCCCGCCCGCCTGGGCACCCCGCCCGCCCGGATGCTCTCCGGGGTCCCGGCGCACGTGGACGGCCTGATGCTCGGGATCACGGAGAAGGCCGGCGCCAGCCACATCAACAAGGACCGGATGTGGCACTACACCGAGGGCATCGAGAACTGGGACCCGATCTGGGCCCGGCACGGCATCCGCATCCTGCCCGGCCCCTCCTCCCTCTGGCTGGACGCCACCGGCCGGCGGCTGCCCGTCCCGCTCTTCCCCGGCTTCGACACGCTCGGCACCCTCGACCACATCATGCGCACCGGCCACGACCACACCTGGTTCGTGCTCAACCAGCGGATCATCGGCAAGGAGTTCGGCCTCTCCGGCTCCGAGCAGAACCCCGATCTGACGGGCCGCTCGGTCCGCGAGGTGCTGGTCCGCGCCCGGCAGGCCGTACCGGCTCCGGTCAAGGCCTTCATGGACCGGGGCGCCGACTTCATCGTCGAACGGGACCTGTCCGCGATGGTCCGCCGGATGAACGAGCTCACCGGCGAGGGCCTGCTCGACGAGGCCACCGTCCGCCGCGAGATCACCGCCCGCGACCGGGAGATCGCCAACCCCTTCACCAAGGACCTCCAGGTCACAGCCATCCACGGGGCGCGCAGGTACCTCGGCGACCGGCTGATCCGCACCGCCGCGCCGCACCGGATCCTGGACCCCGCGGCCGGCCCGCTGATCGCGGTCCGCCTCTCGATCCTGACCCGCAAGTCCCTCGGCGGCCTGGAGACGGACCTGTCCTCCCGCGTCCTGACCCCCACGGGCGAGCCCCTGCCCGGCGTGTACGCGGCCGGGGAGGCGGCGGGCTTCGGCGGCGGAGGCGTCCACGGCTACCGCGCCCTGGAGGGCACCTTCCTGGGCGGCTGCCTCTTCTCGGGCCGGGCAGCGGGCCGCGCGGCGGCGTCCGCGGTGTCGTAGCCGCGATCCAGCCCCGCGATCCAGCACCGCGCGGCGGCACCGCCCCGGGATCCCTCCCGGCCGGTTCCATCCCAACTGCCCCGCTTCGCACACCAGTTGATTCCAGCCACCGCCCGGTCCGGACCTTGACGCGGAGCTGTGCGTACCGGTTTGCTGTGAGTGATCATCCGGATTGACCACCGGCCGATCGAGCCGCCGCGCCCCGGCGCGCCCCGCCCCGCGTACCGCCGCCACCGGCACCGCCCGCACCGCCCGCACCCGCGCTCTGGAGGGAACCCGCGGATGTCCCCGCCGCCGCCCCTCGGCCGCACCCGCAAGCGGAACGCCCAGCTCTTCGACCCGGCCCTCTGTGACACCGAACTCGTCTCCGTACGGGGTCAGTTCACCCAGGGCCGGTGGGCCAGGGCCCGCAGCCTGCTGGTGGCCACCGGTGACGACTGGGACCGCCGGGGCCACCGCGTCACCGTCCTCGCCGAGACCCCCTCCGCCACCGCCTGGGCCCGCGAATGGCTGCTCGCCGAGCCCGACAGCGCCGACGCCGCCACTCTCCTCGCCTGCTCCGCCGTCCACGCCGCCCTGCGCGGCAAGGGCACCCCGCAGGCCGCCGACGAGGCCTGCCGCCGGGCCGCCGCCCTGCTCCCGGCCGACCCCACCCCCTGGCTCGGCCTACTGATGCTCTCCCGGGCCTTCGGGTCCGACGAGGAGTTCAGCCGCCACTTCGACCAGGTCAGGGCCCGCCACCGCGAGCACCACCACGCCCACCACCTCATGGTCGCCCGGCTCGCCGAACGCGATCCCGCCGCCGGCCGCGACCCGCTCCACGAGGTCTACGACTTCGCCGCCTGGGCCGCCGAGGAGTCCCCCGCCGACTCCCCGCTCGCCGTGCTCCCCGTCATCGCCCACGCCGAGCGCTACCGCGTCCTCGCCGCCGCCCGGGGCGGCACCGCCCCCGAGACCGCCGTCGAGCACTGGACCGGCCGCCGCGCCCGCCAGGTCCTGCGCTCCGCCTTCGACTGGTGGCTGGAGTGGGAGCGCGAGGACCACCCCCGCAACCGGGTCGACCTCAACTTCCTCGCCCACGCCAAGCTCTGCGAAGGGCGCCCCGCCGAGGCCGCAGCCCTCTTCCACCGCATCGGCGCCCACGCCACCCGCGCCCCCTGGTCCTACCCGGACCGCGACCCCGTCAAGGCCTTCCTCGCCGCGCGCAGCGCCGCGCTCGGCACCGCTTGACCCCGACCCCGGCCCCGGCCACCACGCCGACCCCGGCCCGACCCCCGGGCGCGTGACCCCTGACCCCCGGGCGCCCGCCCCCCGACCGCAGCCCCGCCCCCGGACGCCCCGCCCCCGATCCGACCACTCGCCCCCGAAAGGACCCTGCCATGCCGACGGGCAGATCCACCGTGCCGGCCGCCGCCACCACCCAGGCCGAGATCCGCACCTACAAGGGCCAGGACCGGGCCCTGCGCGCCGGCCGCCTCGGCACCGCCGGCCTGCTGCTCTCCGTACTCGCCGCCAGCGCGCCCCTGATGGTCGTCGCCGGAGTCATGCCCACGATCTTCGGGGTCATGGGCATCGTCGGCCAGCCGCTGCTCTTCGTGATCCTGGGCGTGGTCCTCGCCCTCTTCGGCATCGGCTACGCCGAGATGAGCCGCCACGTCCACAACGCGGGCGCCTTCTACGCCTACATCGCCCGCGGCCTCGGCCCCACCGCCGGAGCCTCCGCCTCCTTCGTGGCCCTCGTCGCGTACAGCGCCATGCAGGTCGGCGTGTACGGCATCCTCGGCTTCGAGATCTCCGGCCTCTTCGCCACCTACCTGCACACGCAGATCGCCTGGTGGATCCCCGCCCTGCTCGCCGTCGCCGCCACCGGCGCACTCGGCTGGCTGAAGATCGACCTCAACGCCAGGGTGCTCGGCGTCCTGCTGCTCATCGAGTGCGCCCTCGTCGTCGTCTTCGACCTCGCCGCCCTCGGCAAGCCCGGCCCCCAGGGCCTCTCCCTGGACGCCTTCGACCCCGCCGGCCTCGGCGGGGCCGGGCTCGGCACCGCCCTGTGCTTCTGCATCGCCGCCTTCGTCGGCTTCGAGCAGTCCCCGGTCTACGCCGAGGAGACCAGCAAGCCGCACATCGTCGTCTCCCGCGTCATGTTCCTCGCCGTCGGCTTCGTCGCCCTCTTCTTCGCCCTCAGCGCCTGGGCCCTCAGCGTGGCCACCGGCCCCGCGCAGATCACCAGGGCGGCCGCCGACGCCGGCCCCGCCCTGCTCTTCGACCTCACGCGGAGCCGCCTCGGCGCCGGCTTCACCGACGTCCTGCACGTGCTCTTCGTCACCGGCATGTTCGCGGCCATGCTCAGCTTCCACAACGTCGTCGCCCGCTACGCCTTCGCCATGGGCCGCGAGGGCCTGCTCCCCGCCCGCTTCGGGCGGACGAACCCGGGCACCGGCGCCCCCGCCACCGGCTCCCTGCTCCAGACCGTGGTGGCGGCCCTCGTCGTCCTCGCCTTCGCGCTCACCGACGGGTCCCCGGCCGGGGACCCCACCGCCCCCGTCCTGCACCTGTTCACCTGGATGGGCAGCGTCGGCGCCCTCGGCGTGACCGTCCTGATGGCCGCGTCCTCCTTCGCCGTCATCGCCTTCTTCGTCCGCCGGGGCGCCGCCGGGGCCCAGGTCGGCCGGCTCGTCGCGGCGGGCCTCGCCGGCCTGGCCCTCGTCGTCATCGCCGTCTACACCGTCAAGGACTTCGCCGTCCTGGTCGCCGCCGAGAAGGGCTCCGCCCTCAGCTGGGTGCTGCCCGCCCTCATCGGCGCGGCCGCCCTCGCCGGACTGGTCCACGGGCTGGTGCTCAAGTCCCGCCGCCCCGAGGCGCACGCCCGGATCGGCCTCGGCAACGAGGCCTTCCGCCTCGACCAGGCCGCCGAGGCCGGGCCGGGCGCCTGAGCCCCCGCAGCCCTCGGTTTCGTGCCTCCGAGAAGCCCCCGACGACCGTTTCCAAGGTCGCCGGGGGCTTCGTCGCGCAGTGGCCGATTTTGGCGGGGGGAGGAGGCGCGTGGTCTCCTGGGGCGACAAAATCACCGGAACGCGGCACGGGGGACACCACCCAGCTCCCCCGCACGCGGCTTCGGACCTGCCTGTCCGACCCACGAAGGCGAAGTCGTATATGAGTGACCGCACCTTGACCGAGGCCCCAGCCGAGGCGTCCTCCCGCCATGTCGACGCAGGCGACGAGGGCTACAGCAAGGACCTCAAGTCCCGCCACATCAACATGATCGCGATCGGCGGGGCGATAGGCACCGGCCTGTTCCTCGGAGCCGGCGGCCGCCTCGCCGGTGCGGGCCCCTCCCTCGCCATCGCGTACGCGGTGTGCGGCGTCTTCGCCTTCTTCGTGGTCAGGGCCCTCGGCGAGCTGGTCCTCTACCGCCCCTCCTCCGGGGCCTTCGTCTCGTACGCGCGCGAGTTCATGGGGGAGAAGGGCGCCTACACGGCCGGCTGGCTCTACTTCCTCAACTGGTCCACCACCACCGTGGCGGACATCACCGCCGCCGCGACCTACGCCCATTTCTGGTCGATGTTCACCGACATCCCCCAGTGGGTGCTCGCCTTCATCGCCCTGGCCGTGGTCCTCACCGCGAACCTGATCTCGGTGAAGTACTTCGGCGAGATGGAGTTCTGGTTCTCCCTGGTCAAGGTCGCCGCCCTGGCGATCTTCCTGATCGTCGGCATCTACCTCGTCGCCACCAGCCACGACATCGGCGGCAACACCCCGGGCCTGGCCAACATCACCGACCACGGCGGCATCTTCCCGTCCGGCGTGCTCCCGATGCTCCTGGTCATCCAGGGCGTGGTCTTCGCGTACGCCTCCGTCGAACTCTGCGGCGTCGCCGCCGGTGAGACCGAGAACCCCGAGAAGATCATGCCGAAGGCGATCAACTCGATCATGTGGCGCGTGGGCCTCTTCTACGTGGGCTCCGTCGTGCTGCTCGCGCTGCTGCTCCCGTACACGCAGTACTCGGCCGACCAGAGCCCCTTCGTCACGGTCTTCGACAAGCTGGGCGTGCCCGGCGCCGCCGGCATCATGAACCTGGTCGTCCTGACGGCCGCCCTGTCCAGCCTGAACTCCGGCCTCTACTCCACCGGCCGGATCCTGCGCTCCATGGCCATGTCGGGCTCCGCCCCGAAGTTCACCGGCGTCATGAACAAGGGCAAGGTCCCCTACGGCGGCGTCCTGTTCACCGCCGCCTTCGGCGTCGCCGGCGTCGGCCTGAACTACTGGATGCCCGGCGAGGCCTTCGAGATCGTCCTCAACCTGGCCTCCATCGGCATCCTCGGCACCTGGGCCATGGTCATGATCTGCTCGCTGTTCTTCTGGCGGCGCGCCCAGAACGGCCTCGTCGAGCGCCCCGGCTACAAGCTGCCCTGGGCCCCGTACACGCAGATCGTCACCCTGGTCTTCCTGGTGACCGTCCTGGTGCTGATGTGGTGTGACGGCGGCGTCGGCCGCACCACGGTGATGATCCTCCCCGGCATCGCCGCGGCCCTGGTCGGCGGCTGGTTCCTGGTCCGCCGCCGGGTGAACGAGATCGCCGCCTCGCGCGGCTGACGACCCCCACGGGCCCCAGGGGCCCCCGGGACGGGCCCCGCCCGCTCCCGGGGGCCCCTCGCCGTTCCGGGCCCCGCACACGGGCGCGCGGGCGACGGCGGGAAACGAAGAAGGACCCCGCCGGAGCGGGGTCCTTCTTCACTGTGTGTCCGAGGGGGGACTTGAACCCCCACGCCCGATAAAGGGCACTAGCACCTCAAGCTAGCGCGTCTGCCATTCCGCCACCCGGACGGGGTGTGTGTCGTTCCGGCCTCGGCGGCCGTGGCGACAGGTGAAACATTACCAAACATTCCGGGGCCACCCGCCCCACCCCCCGACCAGCGGCTTCCGGCCACCACGACCCCGGCGGGGAAACGAAGAAGGACCCCGCCGGAGCGGGGTCCTTCTTCACTGTGTGTCCGAGGGGGGACTTGAACCCCCACGCCCGATAAAGGGCACTAGCACCTCAAGCTAGCGCGTCTGCCATTCCGCCACCCGGACCGGGTGTGTGCGGTCCGGCCTCGCGGCCGTTCCGACGTGGAAAACATTACCAAACAGTCCGGGGTCCTCGATCACACCCCCTCCGGCCGGCGGACCGCCCTTGGGGAGAGCGGCTCCGGGCGCGAGGATGGGGAGACAGCCGGTACGTGATCAATGGGAGGAAGCAGCGTGAGCGCAGCGGGCGCGGGCAAGACCGTCTCGGGCCAGGACGAGGTCGTCGACCTCTGCCGGGACCTCATCCGGATCGACACCAGCAACTACGGGGACCACTCGGGCCCCGGCGAGCGCAAGGCGGCCGAGTGGGTCGCGGAGAAGCTCGCCGAGGTCGGACTGGAACCGCAGATCTTCGAATCGCACAAGGGCCGCGCCTCAACCGTGGCCCGCATCGAGGGCGAGGACCCCTCACGGCCGGCCCTGCTCATCCACGGGCACACCGACGTGGTCCCGGCCAACGCCGCCGACTGGACGTACGACCCCTTCTCGGGGGAGATCGCCGACGGCTGCGTGTGGGGCCGCGGCGCGGTCGACATGAAGGACATGGACGCGATGACGCTGGCCGTCGTGCGCGACCGCATGCGCAGCGGGCGCAAGCCCCCGCGCGACATCGTGCTGGCCTTCCTCGCGGACGAGGAGGCGGGCGGCACGTACGGCGCCCGGCACCTCGTGGACAAGCACCCCGGGCTCTTCGAGGGCGTCACCGAGGCCATCGGTGAGGTCGGCGGGTTCTCCTTCACCGTGAACGAGAACCTCCGCCTCTACCTGGTGGAGACGGCCCAGAAGGGCATGCACTGGATGCGGCTCACGGTGGAGGGCACCGCGGGCCACGGCTCCATGACCAACAACGACAACGCGATCACCGAGCTGTGCGAGGCCGTCGGCCGCCTCGGCCGCCACACCTGGCCGGTCCGCGTCACGAAGACCGTCCGGCACTTCCTCGACGAACTCTCGGACGCGCTCGGAACCCCGCTCGACCCCGACGACATGGACGCCACCCTCGCCAAGCTCGGCGGGATCGCCAAGATGGTCGGCGCGACGCTGCGCAACTCGGCCGCGCCGACGATGCTCGGCGCCGGCTACAAGGTCAACGTGATCCCCGGCCAGGCCACGGCGCACGTGGACGGCCGCTTCCTGCCGGGCTACGAGGAGGAGTTCTTCGCGGACCTCGACCGGATCCTCGGCCCGCGCGTGAAGCGGGAGGACGTGCACGCGGACAAGGCCCTGGAGACGGACTTCGACGGGAAGCTCGTGGACGCCATGCAGGGCGCCCTGAAGGCCGAGGACCCGATCGCGCGCGCCGTGCCGTACATGCTCTCGGGCGGCACGGACGCGAAGTCCTTCGACGACCTCGGCATCCGCTGCTTCGGCTTCGCGCCGCTCCAGCTGCCGCCGGAGCTGGACTTCGCGGGCATGTTCCACGGCGTGGACGAGCGGGTTCCGGTCGAGGGCCTGAAGTTCGGCGTGCGGGTGCTCGACCGTTTCATCGACAACGCCTAACGCCGGGGATTCGGGAAGGTGTGCGGATTCCACTGAGAAGAGTGAATGCGCTCATACGCTCGTAGCCCCGGTGATCCCTCCTCGTTACAGGTGGTGCGGTCCGCGGCTGGGACCGCATTGCCTACTAGGAGGAACAATGCTCAAGAAGGTTGTCGCCGCTGCGGCTGCCACCGGTGGTCTGGTTCTCGCGGGTGCCGGCCTCGCCGTCGCCGACGCGGGCGCCCAGGGTGCGGCCATCGGCTCCCCCGGTGTCGCGTCCGGCAACGTCATCCAGGTTCCCGTGCACGTCCCGGTCAACGTCTGCGGCAACACCGTGAACGTGATCGCGCTGCTGAACCCGGCCTTCGGCAACACCTGCGTCAACGCCTGACGCTTCTGAAGTTCTGGCCCCGGAGCGCAATCCAGCGCTCCGGGGCCGCCGGGCATCAGGGCCCGGATTCCAGACGGGCCGGCGTGACGGGCGGGGGAGACCGTACAGCCTGTGCGCCGCGCGAACGCACACACCAGGGGACGAGTACAGATGCGACGACCTGTCCAGGTCACGAGGAAGACGCTGATCACGATGGCCGCGGCGGGGGGTGTCCTCGCCATCGGCGGCGGTTACGCGCAGGCCGACTCCGGCGCCTCCGGGCACGCCGCGAACTCGCCGGGACTCCTGTCCGGGAACAACGTGCAGGCGCCGGTGGACGTGCCGGTGAACGCCTGCGGCAACACCGTGACGGTGGTGGGGGGCCTGAACCCGGCCTTCGGGAACCGCTGCGCCAACACCTCGCACGGCCCCGAGCGCCCGGGCCACCCCGGACACCCCGGCAACCCGGGCAACCCCGGCACCCCGGGCGACGGCGACGAGGACTGCGACGACGACGAGCCGGGCCACCCCGGCCACCCCGGCGGCGAACACCCGGGCCACCCGGGCAACCCCGGCACCCCGGGCGGACACAACCCGGGCGGGAACCCCGGTACGCCGGGCGGCAATCCCGGTACGCCGGGTGGGAACCCGGGTACGCCGGGCGGGAACCCGGGGACTCCCGGCGGCAACCCCGGTACCCCCGGCGGGAACCCGGGCACCCCGGGCGGTCAGACCCCGGGCAACCCCGGTACGGGCACCCCGGGCGGCGGGCAGCAGAACCCCGGCACCCCCGGCGGTCAGACCCCCGGCACTCCGGGCACGGGCAGCTCGGGTACCGGCGGCAGCACCACCCCGGCGGGCCACACCGCCCCGGCGCCGGGCGCGGGGCTCGCCGCCACCGGAGCCGGTGACGCCATGACGGCCGGCCTCCCGCTCGCGGGCGGACTGCTGCTGGCCGGAACCGTGCTCTACCGCCGGGCGCGCAACTCCGCCTGACGGACGCTCACGGCGCGGGTCCCGGACTCCGGGGCCCGCGTCCGCACGTCCGCCCCCGGCGGGGCGCCGTCACGGCTCCAGGGTCACCAGGTCGCTCTGACCTGGCGGATGATCCGGCGGCGCAGCCGCGCGCGGCGGCTGCCGTCCCGGTACAGGGTCAGGCGGTCGAGCTCCCAATGCCCGTATTCCGCATGGTCGGTCAGCAGGCGGGTCGCCTCCTTGCGGGGGGTACCGCGGGGCACGTACACGTCGACGAATTCGTATTCCGGCATCGCATCTATTGTGCGGGCACCGGCCCGCTACGGATAGCGTCTGCACTATGTCTGATGCCGCTCTGCCCACTGTTGCCGAGGTACGCGCCGCCGCCGAGGCGGTCAAGGCCGCTCTCGACCGTCACCTCGCCGCGGTCGAGAGCAGGGTCGGGGACGAGGACCCGGCCGTCTACGCCGCGTTCAACGAACTCGCCGCCGCCGCCGAGGAGTACGACGAACTCCTCTACGACCGCTACGACGAGGTCACCCCCTTCGAGATCCCCACACCCGAGACCGGGGCCCGCTACACCGGCCCCGCCGAGCCCGCCGCCTTCAGCGTGCTCATCCGCCGCGACTACGCCGTCGTCGAACCGGCCCGGCTGATCGCCCAGGCCGAGCGCGTCGCCGCGCACGACCGCGACGCCGAACTCATCGACGACGGCGGGACCGGCGGGGCGCTCGGGGTGCTCTTCGGGGAGTACGAGGCCGACGAGATCGCCTCCCGCTACAAGGAGTTCGGCCTGGAGGAGGGCGACTCCACCCTGTGGATCGCCGCGCTGGAGGAGGCCTCGGAGCCGGGGGAGTGGCTGGGCTCGCCCTTCGGCCAGACCGATCCGCAGGACGTCCTGCACCGCTTCGACGTGAGCTCCGTCTTCGACGAGGACGCGGAGTACTTCGAGGACGACGAACACGACGAGCACGACGAGGCCGACGAGAGCCCCGCCTCCTCCGGCCTCACCCCGGCCTGAGCGCGCGCCGTGCCGCCCCCGCCCGTCCGGGCGGG
>NZ_JBFBGN010000054.1:0-42680 GCF_040684675.1 Streptomyces sp. NPDC089915
CATCCAGGTAATCATCACATAAATGCCTGACGGCTCGTGACCTGCGGATCCGTCAGATCCGCCGGACGCGCTTCGGCGTGTCGCTACGGCCCCGCCGCAAACGTGGCCCCGACCCCCCCTACGCGCGCCCGCGCCACGGCAGCTCGGCCACCACCACCGTCCCCGCCCCCGGCGCGGACTCCACCACGAACCCCCCGTCAACGGCCCGCACCCGCTCCGCGAGCCCCGCCAGCCCGCTCCCCCCGGACATCCGCGCCCCGCCCCGCCCGTCATCCGCGACGCGGATCAGCAGCCGCGCCCCCTCCCGCCACACCTCGACGCCCGCGCCCCGCGCGGCCGCGTGCTTGCTGACGTTCTGCAGCAGCTCCGACACCACGAAGTACGCGATCCCCTCGATCGCCTCCGCCGGCCGCTCCTCCAGCCGCACCGACACCCGCACCGGCACCAGGCACCGCGCCGCCACCGAGGACAGCGCCGCGTCCAGCCCCCGGTCGGTCAGCACCGCCGGATGGATCCCCCGCGCCAGGTCCCGCAGCTCCTGCAGCGCGAGCTTGACCTCCCCGTGCGCCTCGTCGACCATCGCCGCCGCGCCCTCGGGGTCCTCCAGCAGCTTCTCCTTCGCCAGGCCCAGCCCCATCGCCAGCGCCACCAGCCGCGCCTGCGCCCCGTCGTGCAGGTCCCGTTCGATCCGCCGCAGGTCGGCCGCCGCCGTGTCCACGACCACCCCGCGCCCCGACTCCAGCTCGGCGATCCGCCGCTCCAGCTCGTCGGAAGGCGACAGCAGACCGCGTACCATCGCCCGGTCCAGGTTCGCCATCAGGCGGACGAGGTACGGCAGCAGCGGCCACAGCAGGAACAGCCCCACCAGGGCGATAATGAAGGTCAGCATCCCCCAGGGCAGCCGGACCAGCTCGAACAGCACGGTCCGCCACGCCACCGGGTCCTTGATCCCCGACCACAGCCAGGGGAAGAACCCGCCGGAACGGCGCGGCCCCGGCAAGGGGCTCGGCTCGTCGACCCGCACACCCAGCAGGCCCCGCGCCCGGGCGCGTTCGAGCACACCGAGCTGCCGGGACAGGTACAGGCCCGCCAACAGCACCGGCAGGCCGACCACCGTCACCGCCAGCGCGCCCGCCAGCGCGAGCATGACGATCGTGTAAACGAACCCGATCAGCGCCACCGGGAAATTGGTCAGCAGATAGGCGATCTCCTTCCAGGTGACCGCGTCGAAGGCGGGCCGTACGGGAGGAAGGGCGGGAGCTTGATCGTTCGCGGTCATGCGGCCAGCCTGTCAATTCCACCCCGGCAATGCCATGGGGTGGCCAGGCGCGAGTAAACGGGGGGTAACCCCACCCTGTGCGGACCAGGGCCTAGACTCCCGTCCGTACCAGATCACCGAGAACGTCGACAGTGGCCGAGGAGCGAGGAACGGACGTGCCCGAACCAACGGTATCGAGCGGCGCCGTGACGGGGACCGTGACCGCCGCGGACTACTTCCACGGTTACTCGGTCGTCGGCCTGCTCGCCGTCGTCGGCGTGCTCTTCGTCGCCGTGGCCTTCGGCGCCGGCCGCCTGCTGCGGCCCGTGGTCCCGACCCCCGAGAAGCTGCTGACGTACGAGTGCGGCGTGGACCCCGTGGGGGAGGGCTGGGCGCACACCCAGGTCCGCTACTACGTCTACGCGTTCCTCTACGTCATCTTCGCCGTCGACTCGATCTTCCTCTTCCCGTGGGCGACGGTGTTCGCCGCCGCCGGTTACGGCGCCACGACCCTGGTGGAGATGTTCATCTTCCTGGGGTTCCTGGCCGTCGGCCTGCTCTACGCGTACAAGAAGGGCGTCCTCGAATGGACGTGACACCGGCCGCCGCGGCACCGGAGCCCGTTTCCCTCCCGGAACCCAGGAGGCTGGGGGTCCTCTCCCGCCTGGCCCCCGAGCCGATGAAGGTGGTCCTGAACTGGGGCCGCCGCTACAGCCTGTGGGTCTTCAACTTCGGCCTCGCCTGCTGCGCCATCGAGTTCATCGCCGCGTCGATGGCGCGGCACGACTTCATCCGGCTGGGTGTCATCCCGTTCGCGCCCGGCCCCCGCCAGGCGGATCTGATGATCGTCTCGGGCACGGTGACGGACAAGATGGCCCCGGCCGTGAAGCGGCTGTACGAGCAGATGCCCGAGCCGAAGTACGTCATCTCCTTCGGCGCCTGCTCGAACTGCGGCGGCCCGTACTGGGACTCGTACTCGGTGACGAAGGGCGTCGACCAGATCATCCCCGTCGACGTCTACGTGCCCGGCTGCCCGCCGCGCCCCGAGGCCCTCCTCCAGGGCATCCTCAAGCTCCAGGAGAAGATCGCCCGGGAATCGCTGGCCGAGCGGTACGCGGACCGGCCGTCGGTCGCGCAGCTGACCAGCGGCCTGGTGACGCCCCCGCCCGCCCCGGGGGCCGGCGCGTGAACCTCTACGACTCCCTCCCCGACGGCGCCGCGACCGTCTTCGGCGCCGAGGCCGTGGCCTCCGTCGCCTACGACGTCCTCACCGTGGACGTCCCGGTCGGCTCCTGGATCCCCTCGCTGGAGATCGCCCGCGACAAGCTGGGCTGCACCTTCTTCGACTGGCTGAGCGCCGTCGACGAACCGGGCACCGGCTTCCGGATCTGCGCGCACGTCGTCGCGCTGGAGGGCGGCCGCGTACGCCGCCTCCTGCTCCGCACGACCGTCCCGCACGCTTCCGCCTCCCTCCCCTCCGCGGTCGCCGTCTACGCGGGAGCGGCCTGGCACGAGCGCGAGACGTACGAGATGTTCGGCGTGGTCTTCACCGACCACCCGCACCTCGTCCACCTCCTCCTCCCCGAGAACTTCGAGGGGCACCCGCTGCGCAAGGACTTCGTCCTGGCGGCGCGCGTCGCCAAGGCCTGGCCCGGCGCCAAGGAGCCGGGCGAGGCGCACGACCCGGACGCGCCCAAGCGCCGCCAGATGCTCCCGCCCGGCGTCCCGGACCCGAACGAGTGGGGCCCCCTCAAGGGCCAGCTCCCCCCGGCCCCCGCCCGCCCGGCCCGCACCCCCCGCGCCGCCGGCGCGGCGGCCCGCCCCCCGCGCGAGGGCGCCCCGGCCCGCCGCGTCCGCCCCACAACGGACACCCCGCCCCCGACGGCCACACCCGACCCCACGACGCCCCCGGCGGCCGCACCGGGCGAACCCGCCGCCGAGGCCCCGCGCCCGGCACGGCGCACCCGCTCGGCATCGGACGGCTCGGCCAGCCAGGCCACCCCGTCACCGGGCGACCCGGCCGCCGAGGCCCCGCGCCCCGCGCGCCGCAGCCGCTCGGCGTCGGACGACTCGGCCAGTCAGTCCGCTCCGTCGACCGATTCCCCCGCCGGGGCGCCGGACGACCCGGCCGCCGCACCGGGCGACCCCGCCGCCGAGGCCCCGCGCCCGGCACGCCGCAGCCGCTCGGCGGCCGACGGCTCCGCCAGCCAGGCCGGCCCCGCGCCGGACGCCGGCGCCCCGCGCCCGCCCCGGCGCAGCCGGTCCGCCGCGGACGGGTCCGCCGGTCAGGCCCCTGCGCCGGAGCCGGAGGCTCCCAGGCGCCCGGCCCCGCGCAGCGCGGACGCGCCCTGGCACAACCCGAAGCCCGCCTTCGAGGAGCCGGCCCCCGAGCCCGGCCCGAAGCCCGAAGCCGGGCCCGACCCCGATTCCGACCACGACACCACCGGAGGCGACGCGTGAACGACGTCCTCGACGTCGCCCTGCGACTGATCGTCGTCTTCGCCGTCTTCCTCGTGCTCCCGCTCGTCATCGGGCAGACCGAGCACAAGGTGATGGCGCACATGCAGGGCCGCCTCGGCCCCATGTACGCCGGCGGCTTCCACGGCTGGGCCCAGCTCGTCGCCGACGGCGTGAAGTTCGCGCAGAAGGAGGACATCGTCCCGGCGGCCGCCGACCGGCGGATCTTCCAGCTCGCCCCCGCCCTCGCGCTGCTGCCCTACCTCCTCGTCCTCATCGTCATCCCCATCGGCCCCGGCGAGAGCGCCGTCGGCCAGTCCATCGACGCCGGGCTCTTCTACGCCCTCGCCGTCATGGGCGTCGGCGTCCTCGGCAGCCTGATGGGCGGCTGGGCGTCCGCCAACAAGTTCTCCCTCCTCGGAGGCCTCCGCACCGCCGCCCAGCTGCTCGCCTACGAGCTGCCCATGCTGCTCGCCGCCGCCTCCGTGGCGATGGCCGCCGGCACGGTGTCCCTCCCCGGCATCGTGGGCGCCTTCGAGTGGTGGTGGCTGCCCTGGCAGATCATCGGCGCGCTCGTCTTCTTCACCGCCGGCCTCGCCGAGCTCCAGCGGCCCCCGTTCGACATGCCCGTCGCCGACTCCGAGATCATCTTCGGCGCGTACACCGAGTACACCGGCCTGCGCTTCGCGCTGTTCCTGCTCGCCGAGTACGCCGGCATCGTCGTCCTGTGCGCCCTGACCACCGTCCTCTTCCTCGGCGGCTGGCACGGCCCCCTCGGCGCCGACGGCCTCGGCTGGGTCTGGACCCTCCTCAAGACCGCGGTCCTGGCCTTCGTCGTCATCTGGCTGCGCGTGAGCTACCCCCGCCTGCGCGAGGACCAGCTCCAGAAGCTCGCCTGGACCGTACTCATCCCCCTCGCGCTCGCCCAGATCGCGCTCACCGGCATCGTGAAGGTGGCGATCCAGTAATGCCCCCGATCCCCGGATCCGGCCTCGCCAAGGGCCTGGCCGTCACCCTGCGCACGATGACCAAGCGCGCGCACACCGCCCAGTACCCCGAGGTACAGCCCGAGCTCCCGCCCCGCAGCCGCGGGGTCATCGGCCTGTTCGAGGAGAACTGCACGGTCTGCATGCTGTGCGCCCGCGAGTGCCCCGACTGGTGCATCTACATCGACTCCCACAAGGAGACGGTGCCCGCCGCCACCCCCGGCGGCCGCGAGCGCAGCCGCAACGTCCTCGACCGCTTCGCCATCGACTTCTCCCTCTGCATGTACTGCGGCATCTGCATCGAGGTGTGCCCCTTCGACGCCCTCTTCTGGTCGCCGGAGTTCGAGTACGCGGAGACCGACATCCACGAGCTCACCCACGAGCGCGACAAGCTGCGCGAGTGGATGTGGACGGTCCCGGCCCCGCCCGCGCTGGACCCCGGCGCCGAGGAGCCCAAGGAGATCGCCGCCGCCCGCAAGGCCGCCGAGAAGGCCGAGGCGGCAGCCGCCGCGGCCGCCGAGGCCGTGGCCGCCCCGCCCGCCGACGGCACCCCCGACACCCCGGCGGGAGGCACCGCCTGATGTACGCCGCCCAGCTCACCGCGGCCGCGGTGAAGGCCGCGACCGCCGTCACGGCCGCCGCCCCCGCGGGCCCGGCCCCGACGCCCGGCCCCGGGTTCCTCTCGCCGACCGGCGTCGAGATCGCCTTCGTCCTCGTCGGCCTCGCCACCCTCGGCGCGGCCCTCATCACGGTCACCACCAAGCAGCTCGTGCACGCCGCCCTCTGGCTGGTCGTCGCGCTCGGCGGGATCGCCGTCGAGTACCTGCTGCTGACCGCCGAGTTCATCGCCTGGGTCCAGGTCCTGATCTACCTCGGCTCCGTGGTCGTCCTCCTCCTCTTCGGACTGATGCTCACCAAGGCCCCCATCGGCCGCTCCCCGGACGCCGACTCCGGCAACCGGTGGGTCGCCCTCGGCGTCGCCGTGACCGCCGGCGCCGCACTCGTCTGGGTGGTCGCCGACGCCTTCCGCACCACCTGGATCGACCTCGACGGCCCCGCCCAGGGCTCCACCAAGGTCTCCGGCGAGATCCTCTTCCAGCACTGGGTGCTGCCCTTCGAAGCGCTCTCCGTCCTCCTCCTCGCGGCCCTGATCGGCGCCATCGTGCTCTCCCGACGCAGCACCCCCGCCGAGGAGGCCGCCGACGCGGCCGACGCCGCCGCCCGCACGGGCACCGAGAAGGGGCAGAGCTGATGCACCTCGCCTACCCCGCCGTACTCGCGGCCCTGCTCTTCGCCACCGGCCTCTACGGCGTGCTCGCCCGCCGCAACGCCATCCTGGTCCTGATGTCCGTCGAGCTGATGCTCAACGCCGTCAACCTCAACCTGGTGGCCTTCGACGTCTGGCTGCGCGACACCCTGCACGCCGGCCAGGCCCTCACCCTCTTCACCATCGCCATCGCCGCCGCCGAGATCGGCATCGGCCTCGCGATCGTGCTGATGGTGTACCGCAACCGGGGCACCTCGGACGTGGACAGGCTGCGCGACACCGCCGAGCCCCACGAGCCCGGCCACCCCGACGACCCCACCGCCACCACCGCCCGGCCGGAGGTCGCCGCGTGAGCACCACGACCCTCGCGGTCCTCGTCCCCCTCCTCCCGTTCCTGGGCGCGGTGGCAGGACTCCTCCTCGGCCGGACCGCACCCGGCTTCGTCAGGCCGCTCGCCGTCCTGCCGGCGCTCGCCGCAGCCGTCCTGGCCGTGCTCGTCGCCGTCCGCCACGGCGGCAGCAAGGCGATCGACACCGCCACCGAGCTGACCCCGACCGGCTCGGTGCCCATCGAGCTCTCGCTCCACCTCGACGGCTTCGCGGTCCTGGTCGCCGTCCTGGTCGCAGTCGTGGCCACCTGCGTGCAGCTCTACTCGACCGCGTACCTCCGCGAGGACCCGCGCTACCCGTCGTACGCCGCTCTGGTCTCACTGTTCACCTCCGCCATGCTGCTCGTCGTCTACTCCGGCGACCTCATGGTGCTGCTGGTCGGCTGGGAGATCATGGGCATCTGCTCGTACTTCCTCGTCGGCCACTACTGGGAGACCGAAGCGGCCCGCTCCGCCTCCCTCAAGGCCTTCCTCGTCACCAAGCTCGGCGACGTCCCCTTCCTCATCGGACTGTTCGCGCTCGCCGCCGACGCCGGCTCCTTCCGGATCACCGAGATCCTCGGCACCGTCGCCGCGGGCGGGCTCGACCACCCGACGCTCATCGCGCTGCTCCTGCTCGCCGGCGTCGCCGGCAAGTCCGCGCAGTTCCCGCTGCACACCTGGCTCCCCGACGCCATGGCCGGCCCCACCCCGGTGTCCGCGCTGATCCACGCCGCGACGATGGTCGCCGCCGGCGTCTACTTCATCGCCCGCCTCCTGCCCGTCTTCACGGCCTCCCGGGCCGCCCTGGTGGTCATGGCCGTCATGGCCGCGACGACGATGGTCGGCTCGGCCCTCGCCGCCCTGGCCCAGGACGACATCAAGCGCGTCCTCGCCTACTCCACGGTCGGCCAGCTCGGCTACATGACCGGTGCCCTGGCCGTCGGCGACCGGGGCGCCGCCGTCTTCCACCTCCTGTCCCACGGCGCCTTCAAGGCGCTGCTCTTCCTCGGCGCCGGCGTGATCATCCACGCCGCCGGCACCAACTCCCTCGCCGCCATGTCCCGCATGGACGGCCTGGCCAAGCGCATCCCCGACGCCTTCTGGACGATGACGATCGCGCTGCTCGCGCTCGCCGCCATCCCGCCCTTCGCCGGCTTCTTCTCCAAGGAAGCCGTCCTCGTCGCCGCCGAGCACGCCGCCGGCGGACACTCCGACCTCGCCCCGAGCGCGGCCGGCTGGGTGGTCCTCGTCGCCGGCGTACTGACCGCCCTGCTCACCGCCGCCTACGCCACCCGGCTGTGGCTGATGGCCTTCCGCGGCCGGGGCGCGGCCGCCCCCGACCACGGCAGGGAGCCCGTCGCCATGACCGGCGTGCTGTGGCTGCTGGCCGTCCCCTCGATCGCCTTCGGCCTCGCCGCGGGCCCCCTCGCCGACTGGTTCGACGGCAGGGAACTCACCCCCACCGTGACCACCTCGGTCCTCGGCACCGGCGCCGCCCTCGTCGGCGTCATGCTGACCTGGGCCCTGTGGCAGCGCGCCACCGCGAGGGCCGCGGCCGGTATCCGCAACGGCGGCGCCGTCCCGGCCTCGGTGGCCGCGGCCGAATCCGCCGCCGAGACCCCCGAGGTCGCCGAGGTGACCCACGAGCACCCCGCCGTCCCGGCCACCCCCGCGGCCGACCCCGGCCGGGCCCTCCTCGGCCCGCTGCACCGGCACGCCGCCGACGGCTTCCACCTCGACGCCGTCTACGACCGCCTCTTCGTACGCCCCGTCCGCGCGGCCGCGAGCCTGGTCCGCTTCCTCGACCGAGAGGTCGTCGACACCTACGTCCGCGGCGCGGGCGCCGGACCCCGGCTGCTCGGCGGCCTCGTCCGCCGGGCCCAGACCGGCAACGTGCAGAGCTACCTGAGCGCCCTGCTCGCCGGCGCCGTGGTCCTGGCGATCGCCACGGCCGTCCTCGCCAACCTCAACGCCGGATCGTGAGCCGAGAGTCAGCCGTGATCGATATCAGCCCGTCCGTGATGCAGTTCCTTCTGGCGTTCATCGTGGCCGCACCGCTCCTCGGCGCCGTCGCGGCCCTCCTCCCGGCCCCGCCCGGGCTCAAGGGCAGGAGCCCCGAACAGGCCGTGCTCCGCCACGGCGTCACCGTCACCGGCGTCATCCTCGCCGCGGCCGTCGCCCTCACCCTGGGCTTCGACCACGACAACCCGTCCCGCTTCCAGGCGACGACGGACATCAGCTGGATCCAGGCGCTCAACATCCGGATCCACCTCGGCGTCGACGGCATCTCGCTCCCCCTCCTCCTGATGACCGCGCTGCTGTTCTTCCTCTGCGCGGTGTACAGCTACTTCAAGCTCCCCGAGGGCCCCTCCCCGAAGGCCTTCGTGGCACTGCTGCTCGTCCTCGAGTCCGGCACCCTCGCGACCTTCGCCGTCCTCGACCTGATGCTGTTCTTCCTTGCCTTCGAGATGGTCCTCATCCCGATGTACTTCCTCATCGCCCGCTGGGGCGGCGCTCAGCGGCAGGCCGCCGCCTGGAAGTTCATCCTCTACACCCTCCTCGGATCCGTGGTCATGCTCCTCGGACTGCTGCTGATCGGAGTGAACAGCGGCACCTTCGACATGGTGGCACTCGCCTCTGACAACGGCCGCGGACTGAGCCACACCACCCAGCTCCTGGCCGTCCTCGCCATCGGCATCGGCCTCGCCGTGAAGACCCCGATGTGGCCGCTGCACACCTGGCTGCCCGACGCCCACACCGCCGCCCCCACCGTCGGCTCCGTGCTCCTCGCCGGCGTCATGCTGAAGATGGGCACCTACGGCTTCGTCCGCATCCTGCTGCCCGTCACCCCCGACGGCATGCACACCTTCGCCCCCTACCTGGGCGCCTTCGCCGCCGTCGGCATCGTCTACGGATCCCTCGCCTGCCTCGCGCTGACCCGCCGGAACGGCAAGGGCGACCTCAAGCGCCTCATCGCGTACTCCTCCGTCGGCCACATGGGCTTCGTCCTGCTCGGCATCGCGACGATGACCCCCACCGGCGTCAACGGCGCGCTCTTCGCGAACATCGCCCACGGCCTGATCACCGGCCTCCTCTTCTTCCTGGTCGGCGCCCTCAAGGACCGCTACGGCAGCAGCGACCTCGACACCCTCGCCGGAGCCACCGGCGCCGCCCTCTACGGCCGCGCCCCCCGCCTCGGCGCGCTCCTGGCCTTCGCCGCCGTCGCCTCCCTCGGCCTGCCCGGCCTGGCCGGGTTCTGGGGCGAGATGCTGGCCCTGTTCGGGGCGTTCGACCCGGCCGAGGGCCTCTCCCGCCCGGCCTTCCTCACCTACATGGCCGTCGGCGCGTTCGGCACCCTGCTCACCGCCGCCTACCTGCTGATCGTCGTACGGCGCGTCTGCATGGGCGACCCGAAGGCCGGACCCGAGCTCGCCGTCGCCGACGTCCACCGCTACGAGTTCGCCGCCTGGACCCCGCTCGTCGCGCTCACCGTCCTCGCCGGCCTGTGGCCCGCCACCCTCCTCGGCCTGACCGACCCGGCCGTCCAGAAGCTCCTCGCAGGAGGCAACGCATGACGGCCCTGACGGCCCTGGCCGCCGACACCCCCAGCCTGGTCCAGTCCGTCGACTGGCCCGCGATCACGCCCGTGGTCGTCCCCGCCGCCGTCGCCCTGCTCGTCCTGGTCGCCGACCTCTTCACGCCCGAGGCCCGCAAGCCGGTCCTCGGCTGGATCTCCGTCGCCGGCCTCGCCGCCGCCACCGCCGCCCTGCTGCCGCTGCGCGCCGGCGACCGCACCACCTTCTGCCTCACCGCCGACCCCGGCGCGTGCAGCTACACCGCCGACCACTTCGCGCTCGTCGTCCAGTTCCTGGTCCTGGCCGGGGCCCTGGTCACCGCCCTGCTGTCGGTCACCGGCGTCCGCGACGGCCGCGTCCCGGCCGGCGAGTACTGGTTCCTGCTGCTCTCCTCCGCCGCCGGCGCGGCCCTGCTGCCCGCCTCCCGCGACCTCGCCACCCTGATCGTCGCCCTGGAGGTCGCCTCCCTGCCCGCCTTCGCCCTCGTCGGCATGCGGCGCGGCGACCGGATGTCCTCCGAGGCCGCCCTCAAGTTCTTCCTGTCCTCGGTCACCGCCACCGCCGTCTCCCTGATGGGCGTCAGCCTCGTCTACGCCGCCACCGGAACCCTGCACCTGACGCGGGTCGCCGACCGGCTGGAGGACGTCCCCGGGCAGCTCGACACCCTGGCCATGGCGGGCGTCGCCCTCACCCTCGTCGGCTTCGCCTTCAAGACCGCCGCCGTCCCCTTCCACTTCTGGGTCCCCGACACCTACGTGGGCGCCCCGCTGCCCGTCGCCGGCTACCTGTCGGTGATCGGCAAGGCCGTCGGCTTCACCGGCCTGATCCTCGTCACGGTCATCGCCTTCCCCGCGTACTCCGACGTCTGGGGCCCGGCGCTGGCCGTGCTCGCCGCGCTCACCATGACGATCGGCAACGCCGCCGCCCTGCGCCAGTCCGCGGACCGGCCGCAGAGCGCCGTCCGGCTGCTCGCCTGGTCCTCCGTCGGCCAGGCCGGCTACCTGCTGGTCCCGATCGCCGCGGCCGCGTACTCCGGCCGCGACCAGATCGGCTCCACCGTCGCCTACGCGCTCATGTACGCCGCCGTGAACCTCGGCGCCTTCGCCGTCGCCGCGCTCGTCGCCCGGACCAGGCCGCTGCACCGGATCAGCGACTACCGCGGCCTGTACGCCGAGCGGCCCGCCGCCGCCCTGGCGCTGGCGTTCTTCCTGCTCTGCCTGGCCGGACTGCCGCCGGGCATCATCGGCCTCTTCGCGAAGGTCACCGTCTTCCGGTCCGCCGTCGACGCCGGCCTGGGCTGGCTCGCCGTGGTCATGGCCGTCAACGTCGTCATGGCCCTGTACTACTACCTGCGCTGGACGGCCCTCCTCTTCCACACCCCGCAGACCGAGGGGCGGGCCCCGGCCGTCACGAAGGCCCCCTGGCCCCTCACGGCCGCCATCGCCCTCACCGCCGTGGCCGCCCTGGCCCTGTCCGGCGCCCCGCAGCTGGTCCTGCGCTTCGCCTCGGGCAGCCTCTTCCCGCTGTAACCCGGCCCCGCCCGCCCGCCCTCACCCGTACGGAGCAACACCCGCCGCCGCTCCCGGCCCCCGCCGGAGCGGCGGCGGGGGCCCGCCGTGCCCCGGGAACCCGGCGCCCCCACCTCGCGTTGACAACAGAGGGAGGGTCCACTGGACCGAAGACCCTCAGATCCACGACGGGGCTCCCCTGACGCACCACTTGGAGGGCGTACCGTGCACCGCCGGCACAACGGGCTGAAGACCGCCGTACTCCTCGGCGGGATGTCCGCACTCATCATCGTCATCGGCAGTTTCTTCGGGCGGGGCGGCCTGATCGTCGCCGTCCTGGTGGCCCTCGGGACGAACGCGTACGCGTACTGGAACAGCGACAAGCTGGCTCTACGCGCGATGCGCGCCCGGCCCGTCAGCGAGTTCGAGGCCCCCGAGCTCTACCGCATGGTCCGCGAGCTCTCCACGTCCGCGCGCCAGCCCATGCCCCGCCTCTACATCTCGCCGACCGAGGCCCCCAACGCCTTCGCCACCGGCCGCAACCCGCGCAACGCCGCCGTCTGCTGCACGGAGGGCATCCTGCGCATCCTCGACGAGCGCGAGCTGCGCGGGGTCATCGGCCACGAGCTGAGCCATGTCTACAACCGCGACATCCTCATCTCGTCGGTGGCCGGAGCGCTGGCCTCCGTGATCATGTTCCTGGTGAACTTCGCCTGGCTGATCCCGGTCGGCCGCTCGAACGACGACGACGGCCCCGGCATCTTCGGCATGCTGTTGATCATGCTCCTCGGCCCGCTGGCCGCGTCCGTGATCCAGCTCGCCATCAGCCGGTCCCGCGAATACGAGGCGGACGCCTCCGGAGCGCAGCTCACCGGCGACCCGCTCGCCCTGGCCGGCGCCCTGCGCAAGCTCGACGCCGGCACCAAACAGCTTCCGCTGCCGCCCGAGCCCCGCCTGGAGACGGCGAGCCACATGATGATCGCCAACCCCTTCCGGCCCGGCCAGGGACTGTCCAAGCTGTTCTCGACACACCCTCCGATGGCCGAGCGCATCGCCCGGCTCGAACAGATGGCAGGCCGCAGCCAGTGAAAACCATCCTGAACGTCATTTGGCTCATACTCAGCGGGATCTGGCTGTTCCTCGGCTACTGCGTGGCCGGCCTGATCCTCTGCATCACCATCATCGGCATCCCCTTCGGCATCGCGGCCTTCCGCATCGCCGTCTACGCCCTCTGGCCCTTCGGCTACACCACCGTCGAGCGCCGCGACGCGGGCGCGCCGTCCTGCGTCGGCAACGTCCTGTGGCTGGTCCTGGCCGGCTGGTGGCTGGCGCTGGGCCACATCGCCACCGGCATCGCCCTCTGCCTCACGATCATCGGCATCCCCTTCGGCATCGCCAACTTCAAGATGGTCCCGCTCTCCCTGCTCCCCCTGGGCCGCGAAATCGTCCCGACGGACGCCCCCTTCGCCGCCCGCTGACGCCCCCGGGCCTGAGTTATCCACAGGCTCGGACGGCTGTCAGAGGTCTGCGTCACCATGAACACATGAACGAGACCGAGCAGTTGCTGGAGCAAGTGACCGAACGCGTACGAGACTCCGTGCGCGACCACGGCAAGCCCCTTCCCGTACCGCTGGGGGCGGGGGAGGGCGACCGGGCCGCGCACCGGCTGGGCTTCGCCCTCCCACCCCTGCTGGCCGCGCTCTACACGCGCGTCGGCGACGGCGGATTCGGGCCCGAGTACGGACTGCTGCCGCTGCGTCAGGCCATGGCGGAGTACGAGGCGGGCCGCGCGTCCGACTGGGGCTGGCCCGAGGGCGTCCTGCCCATAGCGGACCTCGGCTGCGGCATGTACGCCTGTGTGGACTGCCGCTCCGAGAGCGCCGGCGTCCTGCTCTTCGAGCCCAACCCCGGGGATCCCGGCCTCGCCTGGTACCACCTCTCCCCGAGCCTGGGGCACTGGCTCCGCGACTGGCTCGACGGAACCGGCTGGTTCCGGGAGGAAGAGGAATGGGGCGAGGAGGAGATGGAGCAGGGCCTCTGGGCGGAGTTCAGCTCCCGGATGTGAAACGGCCCCGCACCGCGTAGGCCAGCGCCCCCAGCGCCAGAACCGCCGCACCCGTGACCGCCGAAGCGGCGGGCAGCGTGCAGGCCAGCAGCACACAGCCGGACAGCCCCGCCGCTGCCACGGCACGACCCTTGACATCTGAACCGAGAGTCCATGCGGAGGCGTTCGCGATCGCGTAGTAGGCCAGCACTCCGAAGGAGGAGAAGCCGATCGCGCCCCGCAGATCGGCGGTGGCCGCGAGCACCGCCACCACCGCGCCCACGGCCAGCTCCGCGTGGTGCGGCACCTGATGCCGGGGATGCACGGCGGCCAGCGCGCGCGGCAGATGCCCGTCCCGGGCCATCGCCAGCGCGGTCCGCGACACCCCGAGCACGAGGGCCAGCAGAGAGCCCAGCGCGGCCAGCGCCGCACCCACCCGGACGACCGGGACCAGTTCGGGCCGGCCGGCCGCCCGCACCGCGTCGGCCAGCGGGGCGGACGACCCCGCCAGGGCGCCGGCACCGAGCACCGACAGCGCCGCCACCGCCACGGCGGCGTACACCAGCAGGGCGATCCCCAGCGCGATCGGCACCGCGCGCGGGATCGTGCGCTGCGGATCGCGCACCTCCTCACCCAGGGTGGCGATCCGGGCATAGCCCGCGAAGGCGAAGAACAGCAGGCCCGCGCCCTGCAACAGCCCGGCGGCCCCGCCCCACCCCCCGCCGGCCAGCCGCCCGGAGTCCGCCGCGCCGGAACCCAGGCACACCACGACGACCCCGGCCAGCACCGCCAGCACGGCCGCCACGATCAGCCGCGCGATCCGGGCCGACTTCCGCACCCCGCCGTACCCCGCCGCGGTCAGCGCCACCACCGCCGCCACGGCCACCTCGTGCTCCCGCCCCGGCCACACGTACGCCCCGACGGTCAGCGCCATCGCGCCGCAGGAGGCCGTCTTGCCGACGACGAACCCCCAGCCGGCCAGGTACCCCCAGAAGGGGCCCAGCCGCTCGCGCCCGTACACGTAGGTCCCGCCGGAGGCCGGATGGCGGGCGGCGAGCCGCGCCGAGGAGTGCGCGTTGCAGTAGGCCACGAGGGCCGCCACCGCCAGGGCGGCCAGGAGCCCGCCCCCCGCCGCGCGCGCCGCCGGGGCCAGGGCGGCGAAGATGCCGGCGCCGACCATCGCGCCGAGTCCGACCACGACGGCGTCGGACACCCCCAGGGTGCGCTTGAGCTCGTTGTCCACGGGCGGGAGGGTAACCGCCCTAGATGACGCCCTCCCTGCCGGGCAGCGGCATCCGCGTGCGCTCCCAGCCCTCCAGCGCGGTCAGGCAGGCGTGGTCCAGGTGCCGCAGCCCGCTGAGGTCGAGCCGCACCGCCGGGCCGTGGGGCAGGGCCTCCAGGGAGTCCAGCAGCTTGGGCAGCCGCAGGAAGCTGGCGTTCCCCACCACCCGCACGCACAGCTCCTCGCCCTCCCACACCTCCTCGACGTGCACGTGGGAGGTCTCCCAGGCGGCCTTGGCCACGGCGAGGCCCAGCCCGACCAGCACCCCCTCGAACAGGCTGGTGGCCAGGATCGAGACGGCCGTCACCACCAGCACCACCGCCTCGCCCCGGTGCGTGCGCCACAGGGCGGCCACCGCCCGCGCCGGCAGCAGCTTCCAGCCCGCGTGCAGCAGCACCCCGGCGAGCGCCGCCAGCGGCACCACCTCCAGCAGCTGCGGCAGCGCCACCGCGAACAGCAGCAGCCAGCCGCCGTGCAGGATCCGGGAAGCCCGGGTGCGCGCCCCGGCCTCCACGTTGGCGGAACTGCGCACGATGACGGCGGTCATCGGCAGGGCCCCGAGCAGCCCGCACACAGCGTTGCCGAAGCCCTGGGCGACCAGCTCGCGGTCGTAGTCGGTCCGCGGCCCGTCGTGCATCCGGTCGACGGCGGCGGCACTGAAGAGGGTCTCGGCGGAGGCGATCAGCGCGAGCGCCACCACGGTCCCCAACGCCCCGACGGAGGCCAGCGCGCCGAAGTCCGACCAGCCCGGCGGCGCCACGGCGTCCAGCACCCCGGTCACCCGGACGGTCTCCACCGGCAGCCGCAGGGCCGCCGCCGCGGCGGTGGCGGCCGCGACCCCCACCAGCGCCCCCGGCACCACCCGCAGCCGGGCCGGCGCCCGCCGCCACAGCACCAGGACGGCGATGGTCCCCGCCCCGAGCGCCACGGCGGCCCAGTCGGCCTGCGCCCCGAGCTCGTGCACCCCGCCCAGCTTGGCCAGGGTCTTCCCGGGAGCCGGCACCCCGCCCAGGGCGTAGAGCTGCCCGGCGATCAGCACGAGCCCGATCCCGGCCAGCATCCCGTGCACCACGGCCAGGGAGATCGCCCGGAACCACCGCCCGAGCCGCAGCGCGCCCAGCCCCAGCTGGACCATCCCCGCCGCCAGCACGAGGACCCCCAGCGCGGGCAGGCCGTAGGTGCCCACGGCCTCGTAGACGAGCACGGTCAGCCCGGCGGCGGGCCCGCTGACCTGGAGGGAGCTGCCCCGGAACCAGCCGGTGACCAGCCCTCCCACCACCCCGGTGACGATCCCCAGCTCGGCCGGTACGCCGGAGGCGACGGCGACCCCGACGCACAGCGGCAGCGCCACCAGCGCGACGACGACGGACGCCCCGAGGTCCGCTCGGAAAGTGCCGGCCCCAGGCATGCGGGTACCCCCTCGTGAGGACGGTGACGGATGCCACCCAGCCTGTGGGGCGCGCCCGGCCGCGCCCAGTGGCCACCGGGGGGCCGGACGGGAGCGTGCGCCGTTCACGCCCGGCACACACCACGGGCGCCGAAACGGCGAAGGGCACAACGCGGGCGCCCGCCGGGAAAGGCCCCGGCGATCCGCCCCCGTTGTGCCCCACGGGGTCCGACCAGTGACGTACGCGCAGGTCAGCGGTAGTTCACGAACTGGATGGCGAAGTCCAGGTCCTTGCCCTTCAGGAGGGCCTGGACGGCCTGGAGGTCATCGCGGCTCTTGGAGCTGACGCGCAGCTCCTCGCCCTGGACCTGGGCCTTGACGCCCTTGGGGCCCTCGTCGCGGATCATCTTGGCGACCTTCTTGGCGTTCTCCTGGGAGATGCCCTCCTCGATCGACGCGAAGATCTTGTACTCCTTGCCGGACAGCTGCGGCTCGCCGGCGTCGAGCGCCTTCAGCGAGATGCCGCGCTTGACCAGCTTGGTCTCGAACACGTCGAGGACGGCCTTGACGCGGTCCTCGGAGTTCGCCTCCATCAGGATCTTGTCGCCGGACCAGGCGATCGACGCGCCGGTGCCCTTGAAGTCGTAGCGCTGCGAGAGCTCCTTGGCGGCCTGGTTGAGGGCGTTGTCGACCTCCTGCCGCTCGACCTTCGAGACGATGTCGAAACTGGAGTCGGCCATGTGCTGTGGCTCCTTGAAGTCGGCTGTGGTGTGCCCCGGAGGGCCGCGGCCGGACATCCCCGGCCCGCTCCGCAAAGCCTAGCCACCGCACCCGTGTGAGGCGCTGATCAATCCGGTGGCGAAGCACCCCCGTACATCGGGTATCGTTTACGTCGTTGCCAAGGAACAACGCCGAAAGGCGGAGGAACCCAGGCGACATCCCATGGCGGTGTGCCCGAGTGGCCAATGGGAACGGACTGTAAATCCGTCGGCTCTGCCTACCCAGGTTCGAATCCTGGCGCCGCCACGCGAGTGGAACCCCCGTTCATCTGCGGAAACGCAGTGAGCGGGGGTTTCTTCGCATAGCCGCGGACGGGCTAGGGAGCGGTCACCGTCAGGTGGTAGGTCGTGTCGACCCAGAAGCCGTTGGCCGCCGCCGCGTCGATCTCCAGGACGAACTGGCCCGCCGGGAGCGGGTCCAGAGCACACCACAGCCCCCAGGCGACCTGGGGTATCCCCAGGACGGGGAACGGCTTCGAGGTGAACTCGCGCAGGGGCAGCGGAGAGCTGTTCAGCGCCGCCGACGCCCGCGTCGTCTCCAGCCGCCACGGCTTCGTCAGGAACGGCACCGCCGGGCGCCGGGTGTTCAGCACGGGGAAGAACAGCGGACGCCCCGTCGGAACCTCGCACCGGCGCACCACCCGGCCGCCGTAGGTGCCCGCCAGGAACCACAGGTCCCCGGGCTGCCGCCGCCCGGCGTACGCGCCGGTGGAGTCCGCCACCGGGTTCTCCTCCTGCGGGGCCGACAGCACCCACTTCCACCACCGGGCCGCGAGCCGACCCCCCTCGGCCGCGCCGACCTGCCAGTTCCCGTCACCCATGCCGTGTCCCGGTCCCCCCTGCGGCCGCCCCCTGCGGCCGGATCGCGGTGACCCTATCGGCCCCCACCGCGCACCGAACCGGGCGGCCGGTCGTTCAGGGGGCGTGAGATGGACTTCGGACACACGCGGAAAAGCCGCGGGCGGGGTACTGGCGGCCCTGCTCGGTGCCGGGATCCCGGCCCTGGTCGGGGCGGCGCTGCACGGCCACGCGGGGGAGCCCTACCGGGAGACGCGGCTGTACTTCGGCACCCAGCGCACCGACGGCCGCCCGCCCGTCGCGAAGGGCGAGTTCATGCGCTTCCTGGACCGCGAGATCACCCCGGACTTCCCCGAGGGCCTCACCCTCCGGGACGGGTACGGCCAATGGCGCGGCGAGGACGGCACGATCGTCCGCGAGGCCTCCTACGAAGTCGTGCTGCTCTACCCCGAGAAGGAGGCCACCGCCCGCGGCGACCGCGTCGAACGGATCCGGCGCGCCTACGAGGAGCAGTTCCGCCAGGACTCGGTGGGACGCTCCGACGACGAGCTGGAGGCCGATTTCTGACGGGCCGCCGGCCGGGCGGTACGGCCTCAGTTGCCGGCCACGTCCTTCACGGCGACCGCGACCGGCGTCGAACCCGACAGCAGCTCCAGCGTCAGACCGGCCGTCGCCGGAGTCTCCACCAGCTCGGCGAGGACCGCCGCCACGTCGTCGCGCGTCACACTGCCCGGCCCGGTGCGCGCCTCCAGCCGGACCAGCCCCGTACCGGGATCGTCGGTCAGCACGCCCGGGCGCACGATCGTCCACTCCAGACCGAGCCGCGTCCGCAGGTGGTCGTCGGCCTCGCCCTTCGCCCTCAGGTACGCGTCGAAGACCTCGCCCCCCTCGTGCCGGGCGTCCGACCCCATCGAGGAGACCATCAGGAAGCGGCGCACCCGGGCCCGTTCGGCGGCGTCGGCGAACAGCACCGCCGCGCCCCGGTCCACGGTCTCCTTGCGCGCCGGACCGCTGCCCGGACCGGCCCCGGCCGCGAACACCGCCACGTCCGCGCCCTGCAGGATGCCCGCCACGTGCTCGACGGAGGCCGACTCCAGATCGCACAGCACCGGTTCGGCGTCGGCCTCGCGCAGATCGGCGCCCTGTTCCGGGTCCCGGACGATCCCGGCGACCTCGTACCCGCGCGCGGCGAGCAGGCGCTCCAGCCGCAGCGCGATCCGACCGTGTCCACCCGCGATGACGATGCGCATGTCCCGACCGTACGACGACCGGGCCCCGCCCGCCCGCGAACGCCCGGGCGCGTTCAGGGGCCGGGCTCCATACGGCCCTGCCGGGGCAGGTCCAGGGCCACCGCGACCGCCGAGTCGCAGTACTCCCGTACGGCACTCGTCCGGGCTACCACCCGGCCCCGGTGGATCACGATCCGGCTGTAGGCCAGCGACAGCACCCCGGCGATCCGCTCCCCGCGCACCGCGAGCAGCTCCGCCGGGAAGCCCGCCTCCACCCGGACCTCCGGCAGGGCCATCACCTCGCGGGCGGCGGCGCTGACCGACGCGTACGCCTCGGCGGCGCGCAGCCCGCCCTGGGAGGCCAGCAGGTAGGCGGCCTCCAGGGGGTCGCCCCGCCCGACCGGGTTCCCCGCGTCCCGCAGCGCCCCGCTCCCGGCGGCGACGCGGACCCCGGCGGCGCGCAGGAGGCGTACGGGGGCGGTGCGCAGGCCGCGCCGCTCCAGCGCGGCGCAGTCGCCCTGGGGCAGGCAGGTGACCCGTACGCCGGCCGCCGCGAGCTGGTCCGCGGCGCGGGAGGCGGCGTCCAGCGGGAGCCGGGACAGGCCGCCGCAGGGGCCGATGGTCACCCCGGGCCGCAGCCCCCCGGCCATCGCCGCCAGCCGGGCGAGGCGGCCGGGGTCGTCACCGTCCGTGTGCAGGTCCACGGGGCAGCCGTGCTCGGCGGCCAGCTCCAGGACCGCCTCGACGAAGCCCGTGGGGTCGGGGTCCAGGTCGGGGCAGCCGCCGATCACCGAGGCGCCCATCTTGACCGCGTCGCGCAGCATCGCGAGCCCGTCGGCGCCGGCCACCCCGGTCAGCAGCCGGGGCACGGCGACCGTGGTCAGGTCGGTGAGCCCGCGCAGGGAGCGGCGGGCCTGGAGGGAGGCCTCCAGCGGGCCCAGCCCGTGCACGTCGCCGATCCGGACGTGGGAGCGCACGGCGGTGGCGCCGTGCCCCAGCTGGAGCAGCGCCGCCTCGGTGGCCCGGCGCTGCACCTCGTCGGGGGCGTACGAGACGGGTCCCTCGCCGTCGGCGGTGAGGGCGGTGTCCCCGTGGGCGTGGGGTTCGGCGGGGGCGGGCAGGAGCAGGTAGCCGCGCAGGTCGACCCGGGCCAGTGCGGGGGCGGGGAGGCTGCCCGCCGTGCCGACGGCCTGGATGCGGCCCCCGCCGAGCCGGACGTCGACGGTGCGGCCGTCGGTGAGCCGGGCCCCGGTGAGCAGGAGTCCCGTCTGCGGTTCCGCCTCGGGCGCGCCGCCGCCGGGGGCGCGGGCCGGGCTGCGCCCCGAGCCTTCGGCCGGACCGCGGCCGGGGCCTTCGGCCGGACCGCGCCCGGAGCCCCCGGACGCGCTGCGGCCCGGCCCCCCGGAGCCCCGGGACGGCCCGCCCGCGGAGCCCTTGGGCGGACCGCCGCCGGGACCGCCTCCGTGCCCCGCGCCGTGCCCCGTGCCGTGGCCGCCGCCGTGACTCGTGCCGTGCCCCGTGCCGTGGCCTCCGCCCGGGCTTGCCCCCGTGCCTCCGCCGGTGGCGCCGGACGGGCCCCCCGCCGGGTTGCGCGGGGAGGGGGAGGGCTGCTGCGGCTGGCTGTCGGACATCGCGCTCCTGCGGGGGGCTCGGGCGGTTCCTGAGCCGTGGCCGCAGCCCGCGGCCCAAGATCACGCAGCGTGCTCAGAGCCTAGGGCGCGGGGCTCTCCGGTTCGCGGAAGAGGCAAATAGTCGTACCGGTGTGGTGCCCGCACGCCCCGGAGTCCACGGCCGCGCCCGCGCGCGGCGGCCGCGCCTGTGACCCCGGCCACAAAAAGGCGCGATTGTGGCTCCAGGGGCGCCCGAGCTGGATCGGGAAAGACCTGCCGAGGTCTTCCGAGCCCAGTCCCCCCAAAGGATTTGGGCGATCGGCGCGCAACCGTGTAATGTCTTCCTCGCTCGCCCCAATAGCTCAGTCGGTAGAGCGTCTCCATGGTAAGGAGAAGGTCTGCGGTTCGATTCCGCATTGGGGCTCTGGTGAGAGAGGTTCCCCACCCTCGGGTGGGGAACGGATCTCATCAAAGCGGCGTAGCTCAGTCGGTAGAGCAAGCGGCTCATAATCGCTGTGTCACCGGTTCAAGTCCGGTCGCCGCTACCAAACCTAGTAGCCGATTGCGGGGTCGGTCTCCCGATCGGCTACTCTTTTATGCGTTCATCCGTCCCATAGTCCGTCAAGGAGCACTCACGTGGCTGCCACCGACGTCCGCCCGAAGATCACGCTGGCCTGCGTGGAGTGCAAGGAGCGGAACTACATCACCAAGAAGAACCGGCGTAACAACCCGGACCGCATGGAGATGAAGAAGCACTGCCCGCGCTGCAACTCGCACACCGCGCACCGCGAGACCCGCTAATCACTGGCGAAGTCTCCACATAGGCACAGTCACGAGGTCGTCCCCTTCCAGGGGGCGGCCTCGTGTCGTTTCCGCACCGGTTCCTTGATCCGGAGTCCGTTCAACAGGAGGTAGTGAGCCATGGCCCTCGACCAGAGCTTCGTGGGGCGGACCTACCCGCCCACCGACCCCTACGAGGTCGGGCGGGAGAAGATCCGCGAATTCGCGGTCGCGGTGGGTGACGCCAATCCCGTCTACACCGACCCCGAAGCCGCCAAGGCGCTCGGCCACCAGGACGTGATCGCCCCCCCGACCTTCGTGTTCGCCATCACCTTCGCGGCGGCGGGCCAGGTCGTCGAGGACCCCCAGCTGGGCCTGGACTACAGCCGCGTCGTGCACGGCGACCAGAAGTTCGCCTACGTCCGCCCCGTGCGCGCGGGCGACCGGCTCACCGTGACCTCCACCATCGAGGCCGTCAAGTCCCTCGCCGGCAACGACATCATCGACATCCGCGGCGAAGTCCACGACGAGTCCGGCGAGCACGTGGTGACCGCCTGGACCAAGCTCGTGTCCCGCGCCCCCGAGGAGGCCTGAGATGACCGCCCAGATCCAGTACGCCGACGTCGAGGTCGGCACCGAGCTCCCGGCGGCGTCCTTCCCCGTGACCCGCGCCACGCTCGTCCGCTACGCCGGCGCTTCGGGCGACTTCAACCCGATCCACTGGAACGAGCGGTTCGCCAAGGAGGTCGGGCTGCCGGACGTCATCGCGCACGGCATGTTCACGATGGCTGAGGCGATCCGCGTCGTCACCGACTGGGTCGGCGACCCGGGCGCGGTGGTCGAGTACGGCGTCCGCTTCACCAAGCCGGTCGTGGTCCCGAACGACGACCAGGGCGCCCTGATCGAGGTCACCGCCAAGGTCGCCCAGAAGCTGGACGACAACCGGGTGCGGGTCGACCTGACGGCGATGAGCGCCGGCCAGAAGGTCCTGGGCATGTCCCGCGCGGTGGTCAGGCTGGCCTGAGCGGCCACCCGGCCGCCCGCCCACCCGGCCGCCCGGGGGCGGGTGGACGGGCCGATGGCCGACGGTTCGACGGGCCGACGGACCGACGGGCCGAGGCGCGGGGAGGCCCCCCGCGCCCCCGCGCCGCCGCGCCGCCCGTCCGGTACCCGCGCACCACACCCCTTGACTTAGTTAGTGATTGAGCACTAACTTTCTGCCCATGGCAAGGATGAGTGCGGACGAGCGACGCGAGAGCGTCATCCGCGCCGCGATCCACGAGTTCGCGTGCGGCGGCTACTACGGGACCTCCACCGAGGCGATCGCCAAGCGCGTCGGGGTCTCGCAGCCGTACCTCTTCCGGCTCTTCCCGGGCAAGAAGGCCATCTTCATGGCCGCCGCCGGCCGGTGTCTGGAGAGCACCCGCAGGGTGTTCGCCGAGGCCGCCGACGGGCTGCACGGGGAGGAGGCCCGCTCGGCCATGGGCGAGGCGTACGTCCGGCTGATCGCCGAGGAGCCGGAGATGCTGCAGATGCAGCTCCAGATGTACGTCACCGTCGCCGCCGCCGAGGCCGCCGGGGACCACGAGCTCGGCGAGCTCGTACGAGCCGGATGGCTGGAGCTGTGGGACACCGTCGGCATCCCGCTCGGCGACGTCCGGGAGACCACGGCCTTCATGGCGCAGGGGATGCTCATCAACACCCTGTCCGCCATGGGGTTCCCGTCGGGCCACCGGATCTGGCACGGCTTCCCGGGCGGCGTCGACAAGGCGGCCGGCGCGGCCGGCCCGGGCGGCGGCCGCACGGTGTGACACGCGGGGCCCGGGCGGCCCCGCGTCCTTCTGCCCATCAAAGTTAGTCAGCAATAACTAACAACCGCTCCAGGGGGAAGCATGACCCAGCAGAAACTCGGACCGTCCGCGGTCTGGGCCCTCGTCCTCACCGGCGCCGCGAGCTTCATGGCCGCCCTCGACAACCTCGTCGTCACCACCGCCCTCCCCGCCATCCGCGCCGACCTCGGCGGCGGCCTGGAGGACCTCGAATGGACGGTGAACGCCTACACCCTGACCTTCGCCGTCCTGCTGATGTTCGGCTCCGCCCTCGGCGACCGCTTCGGCCGCCGCAGGCTCTTCACCGCCGGCCTCGCCCTCTTCACCGCCGCCTCCGCCGCGGCGGCCCTCTCTCCCGACATAGAACGGCTGATCGCCGCCCGCGCCGTCCAGGGCGCCGGAGCCGCCGTCATGATGCCGCTCAGCCTCACCCTCCTCACCGCCGCCGTCCCCGCCGCCCGGCGCGGCACCGCCCTCGGGATCTACGGGGCCGTCACCGGCCTGGCCGTCGCCTCCGGCCCCCTCATCGGCGGCAGCCTCACCGAACACATCTCCTGGCAGTGGATCTTCTGGCTGAACGTGCCCATCGGCCTCGCCCTGATCCCGCTCGCCCGGATCCGCCTCGCCGAGTCCAGCGTCCCGCGCGCCCGCCTCGACGCCCCCGGCACCCTCCTCATCAGCGGCGGCCTCTTCGGCATCGTCTACGGCCTGGTCAACGCCAACGCCCACGGCTGGACCAGCGCCCCCGTCCTCACCGGGCTCATCGCCGGCGCCGTCCTCGTCGCCGGCTTCGTCCGCCACGGCCTGCGCAGCGCCGACCCCGTCCTGCCCATGCGGCTCTTCCGCGACCGCGGCTTCCTCGGGATCAACCTCGCCAGCCTGCTGATGTACCTCGGCATGTTCGGGTCGATCTTCCTGCTCAGCCAGTTCCTCCAGGGCGTCGCCGGCTACTCGCCCACCGAGGCGGGCCTGCGCATGCTCCCCTGGACCGGCATGGGGATCGTCGTCGCCCCGGTCGCCGGGATCCTCGCCGACCGGATCGGCGGCCGTCCCGTCGTCGCCGCCGGCCTGACCCTCCAAGCCCTCGGCCTCGGCTGGTTCGCCCTCGTCCTGAGCCCCGACGTCTCCTACGCCGCCCAGCTCCCGGCCCTCGTCCTCAGCGGGATCGGCATGTCCCTGTACTTCGCACCGGCCAACCACGTGCTCATGTCCACCGTGGCCCCCGCCGACCAGGGCAAGGCCTCCGGCACCAACAACGCCCTCCGCGAGGTCGGCGGAGCCCTCGGCGTGGCCGTCCTCGCCTCCGTCTTCTCCGCCCACGGCGGCTACCGGACCCCGCAGACCTTCACCGACGGCACCGTCCCCGCCCTGTGGATCGGCGCCGCCGCCATCGCCCTGGCCGCCGCCCTGACCCTGCTCCTCCCGCGCCGGGCCAAGACCGCCCCCGCCACGGCGGACCCGGCCGCCGCCCCGGTCCGCGTCGGCTGATCCCATCCGTGCAATGTAGTACCCAAACTCAAGCAGAGACTATTACGATGCGTGCGACCCGAAGAGGTTGAGCGCCCCCACCCGCAAGCCTGATCCGTGCAGAGGAGACCCGTCATGCCCGACATCCCCTGGTCCACGCCCACGCAGGCCGCCCCCGACGCCGAGGTCTACGTCATGGCCTCCCGCTTCGAGACCGCCACCCTCGCCGGCGCCCTCAAGTTCTTCCTCAAAGCGCCCGGCATCATCCTCCAGATCCGCAAGGCCCCCGGCGCCCACGGCGTGGCCCTCCGCGCCCGCGTCTTCCGCCGCACCTTCCTCACCCTCTCCGCCTGGGAGGACCGGGACGCCCTCTACCGCTTCGCCCGCAGCGAGCCCCACCGCTCCAGCTCCCGCGCCGCCAGCGCCTACATGAGGGAATCCGCCTTCACCTACTGGACCGTTCCCGCCGCCGAACTCCCCCTCACCTGGGCCGAGGCCGAGCGGCGCCTGGCCGAGCAGAACCAGGGCCACTGAGTGCCCCGCCGGGATGCGAGGGGGACGGACCGTACTCTTGTCCACGTGCAGGAACTCCACGACGCCCCCCTCGCCCCGCTGACCACCTTCCGCCTCGGCGGCCCCGCGGCCCGGCTGGTCACCGCGACCACCGACGCCGAGGTGATCGAAACCGTCCGCGCCGCGGACGCGAGCGGCACCCCGCTCCTGGTCATCGGCGGCGGCAGCAACCTCGTCATCGGCGACGGGGGCTTCGACGGCACCGCCCTGCGCATCGCCACCACCGGCTTCACCCTCGACGGCACCACCCTGGAGCTCGCCGCCGGCGAGAACTGGAGCGACGCCGTCGCCCGCACCGTCGAGGCCGGCCTCGCGGGCATCGAGTGCCTCGCCGGGATCCCCGGCTCCGCCGGCGCCACCCCGATCCAGAACGTCGGGGCGTACGGCCAGGAGGTCTGCGACACCATCACCGAGGTCGTCGCCTACGACCGCACCACCGGCGAGACGGTCACCCTGACCGCCGCCGAATGCGCCTTCCGCTACCGCAACAGCCTCTTCAAGGACCGGCCCGACCGCTACGTCGTCCTGCGCGTGCGCTTCGCCCTGGAGGACGCCGGCGGCCTCTCCGCGCCGATCAAGTACCCCGAGACGGCCCGCGCCCTCGGCGTGGAGGCCGGCGACCGCGTCCCCGCCGCCACCGCCCGCGAGACCGTCCTGCGCCTGCGCGCCGGCAAGGGCATGGTGCTCGACCCCGCCGACCACGACACCTGGTCCGCCGGCTCCTTCTTCCACAACCCGATCCTGACCGACGAGGCCTACGCCGCCTTCCTCGTCCGCGCCCAGGACCGCCTCGGCCCCGACACCGCCCCGCCCGCCTACCCGGCCGGCGAGGGCCGTACGAAGACCAGCGCGGCCTGGCTGATCGACAAGGCCGGCTTCACCAAGGGCTACGGCACCGGACCCGCCCGCATCTCCACCAAGCACACCCTCGCCCTCACCAACCGCGGCGAGGCCACCACCGAGGACCTGCTCACCCTGGCCCGCGAGGTCGTCGCCGGGGTCCGCGAGGCCTTCGGCGTCACCCTCGTCAACGAGCCGGTGACGGTCGGCGTCCGCCTCTGAGATGAACTGCCCCCTGCACGGGGCCGGTACGGACCCCACGCGCCTGGTGGGACGCCAGATCAGCCGTGTCGTCGCGTCCTGGCACATCTGCGAGGGCGAACGCTCCGAGGCCCCCCTCGACGTCTGGCTGATCGACAGCGCGGGCGAATCCACCCGGATCACCACCGGGTCCGACTGGTGCCTCATCGTCGAGTCCGCCCCGCCCCACGAGCCCTACGACATGGGGGAGTGGGGCCGCGTCGAGGTCGGCGAGGACCTCGGCGAGCACCCGTTCCTGCGCCACCTCGGCCAGACCGTCGAATCGGTCGCCGAGTTCGCCCTGCCCGAGCAGGGCCGCACCCACCTGGAGATCGGCTTCCCCGACGGCCGCCGGGTCCGGGCCGACTGCCACGACGGAGACCTGCGGCTCACCCGCTGAGCCAGTGCTCGATCCCGTCGAGCAGCTTCGCCTTGACCTCGTCCGGCGCCGCCGAACCCCGCACCGACTGCCGGGCCAGCTCCGCGAGCTCCGCGTCCGTGAAGGCGTGGTGGCGCCGCGCGATCTCGTACTGGGCCGCCAGCCGCGACCCGAAGAGCAGCGGGTCGTCCGCGCCCAGCGCCATCGGCACCCCGGCCTCGAAGAGGGTGCGCAGCGGGACGTCCTCGGGCCGCTCGTAGACGCCCAGCGCCACGTTGGACGCGGGGCAGACCTCACAGGTGATCTGCCGGTCCGCGAGCCGCTTCAGCAGCCGGGGGTCCTCGGCCGCCCGGACGCCGTGCCCGATGCGGGAGGCGTGCAGGTCGTCGAGGCAGTCGCGGACCGAGGACGGGCCGGTGAGCTCGCCGCCGTGCGGGGCCGCCAGCAGACCGCCGTCACGGGCGATCGCGAAGGCCCGGTCGAAATCGCGCGCCATGCCCCGGCGCTCGTCGTTGGAGAGCCCGAAGCCGACGATCCCCCGGTCGGCGTAGCGGACGGCCAGCCGGGCGAGCGTACGGGCGTCCAGGGGGTGCTTCATCCGGTTCGCGGCGATCAGCACCCGCATCCCCAGGCCCGTCTCGCGGGAGGCCGCGTCCACGGCGTCGAGGATGATCTCCACGGCCGGGATCATGCCGCCCAGCAGCGGGGCGTACGAGGTGGGGTCGACCTGGATCTCCAGCCAGCCGCCGCCGTCCCGGACGTCCTCCTCGGCGGCCTCGCGGACCAGCCGCTGGATGTCCTCGGGCTCGCGCAGGCAGGAGCGGGCGGCGTCGTAGAGCCGCTGGAAGCGGAACCAGCCGCGCTCATCGGTCGCCCGCAGCTTGGGCGGCTCCCCGGCGGTCAGGGCGTCCGGCAGCCGGACGCCGTACTTGTCGGCCAGCTCCAGCAGGGTCGACGGGCGCATCGAGCCGGTGAAGTGCAGGTGCAGGTGGGCCTTCGGCAGAAGCGTGAGATCGCGTACGTGCTCCATCTGGTGATCCTGCCGCATCGGTCACCCGATTGGCAGCGCATTACCTGAACGGGACGTTGCCCGAACACGAATATGACCCCGCACGCGCCGGAGCGGCGCCGCCCCGGGGTGGGGTGACGCCGCTCCGGAGGGTTCGTGCTTACGCCTTGGCCTCGGCCAGCAGGTTCTGGATCCGGGTCACGCCCTCGACCAGGTCCTCGTCGCCCAGGGCGTAGGACAGGCGCAGGTAGCCCGGGGTGCCGAAGGCCTCGCCCGGGACGACCGCGACCTCGGCCTCGTCCAGGATCAGCGCGGCCAGCTCGACGGAGGTCTGCGGGCGCTTGCCGCGGATCTCCTTGCCGAGCAGCTCCTTGACCGACGGGTACGCGTAGAACGCGCCCTCGGGGGTCGGGCAGAGGACGCCGTCGATCTCGTTGAGCATCTTGACCATCGTCTGGCGGCGGCGGTCGAAGGCCTTGCGCATCTCCGCCACGGCGTCCAGGTCGCCCGAGACGGCGGCCAGCGCGGCCACCTGGGCCACGTTGGAGACGTTGGAGGTGGCGTGCGACTGCAGGTTCGTCGCGGCCTTGATGACGTCCTGGGGGGCGATGACCCAGCCCACGCGCCAGCCCGTCATGGCGTACGTCTTGGCCACGCCGTTGACGATGATGCACTTGTCGCGCAGCGCCGGCACGAGCACGGGGAGCGAGGTGAACTTCGCGTCGCCGTAGACCAGGTGCTCGTAGATCTCGTCGGTCAGCACCCACAGGCCGTGCTCGGCGGCCCACTCGCCGATCGCCTTCGCGTCGGCCTCGCTGTAGACCGCGCCCGTCGGGTTGGACGGGGAGACGAACAGGACGACCTTGGTGCGCTCGGTGCGCGCCGCCTCGAGCTGCTCGACGGAGACCCGGTAACCGGTGGTCTCGTCGGCCACGACCTCGACCGGGACACCGCCGGCGAGACGGATCGACTCCGGGTAGGTGGTCCAGTAGGGGGCCGGGACGATGACCTCGTCGCCCGGGTCGAGGATCGCCGCGAAGGCCTCGTAGATGGCCTGCTTGCCGCCGTTGGTCACCAGGACCTGGGCCGCGTCCACCTCGTAACCGGAGTCGCGCAGCGTCTTGGCCGCGATCGCCTTCTTGAGCTCGGGCAGGCCGCCCGCCGGCGTGTAGCGGTGGAACTTCGGGTCGCGGCAGGCCGCGACCGCCGCCTCGACGATGTAGTCCGGGGTCGGGAAGTCGGGCTCGCCCGCGCCGAAGCCGATCACCGGGCGCCCGGCGGCCTTGAGGGCCTTGGCCTTGGCGTCGACGGCGAGGGTCGCGGACTCGGAGATGGCGCCGATACGGGCGGACACCCGGCGCTCGGAGGAAGGCGTTGCAGAGGTCATGCGGCCAATCGTCCCAGACGCTCCGGAGCCCCCGCACAACGTTTCAGTCACCGGACGGAGCAGGTCCGGATGTTCTCTGTTCGACGTCAGGCCCAGGAACACGTATGCTCTGCTGCTGTTGGTCCTCACCAAACGCCCCGGGGCGTGAGCACACAGTGCACTCGTCCGGATGCGGTAGGTTGGGGAGCGCAAAGGGTCGTAGCTCAATTGGTAGAGCACTGGTCTCCAAAACCAGCGGTTGGGGGTTCGAGTCCCTCCGGCCCTGCTCCACACTCCTTCTCGGATGTGTGCGCAGGTACGTATTTCGATGCAACGCCGTGCGGCGCAACCGGGCGCGGCTACGGCCACGACCCGGATTCAGGTGAGAGACGTGACGGACGCCCTGGGCTCCATCGACATGCCTGATGCCGACAGCGACACTCACGAGAAGAAGGCCCGCAAGGGCGGCAAGCGCGGGAAGAAGGGCCCCCTGGGCCGCCTCGCGCTTTTCTACCGTCAGATCGTCGCGGAACTCCGCAAGGTCGTCTGGCCCACGCGCAACCAGCTCACGACGTACACCACCGTGGTGATTGTCTTCGTCGTCATCATGATCGGTCTGGTGACCGTGATTGACTATGGGTTCCAGGAAGCCATCAAGTTCGTCTTCGGCTGATCCCCGCGGAGGGCGGCGCCTTGATGGGTGCCGCCCCTTTTCGCATGTTCCACCACCTTTTGTATCCAGGAAGAAGCAGCCACCGTGTCTGACCCGAACCTGAACGCGAGCCACGACTCCGTCGAGTCCGTCGAGGACGAGCTCGACATCGTCGAGGCGGCGGACGCTGTGGACCCCGACGAGGTTGAGCTCGCCGACGCCGAGGCCGGCATCGCCGCCGAGGAAGCCGCGCTGCACGTCGAGGACGAGGCCGCCGAGGCCGACGAGGACGAGGTCGACGCCGAGGAAGCCGACGAGGACTCCGAGGACGAGGACTCCGAGGACGAGGGCGACGTCGAGGACGCCGTCGAGGCCGAGGACGCGGAGGAGGCCGAGGAGGCCGCTCCCGCCGAGCCCGTCGACCCGATCCAGGCCCTCCGCGACGAGCTGCGCCTGCTCCCCGGCGAGTGGTACGTGATCCACACCTACGCGGGCTACGAGAAGCGCGTGAAGGCGAACCTGGAGCAGCGTGCCGTCTCGCTGAACGTCGAGGAGTTCATCTACCAGGCCGAGGTGCCCGAGGAAGAGATCGTCCAGATCAAGAACGGCGAGCGCAAGAACGTCCGGCAGAACAAGCTGCCCGGCTACGTTCTCGTCCGCATGGATCTGACGAACGAGTCCTGGGGCGTCGTCCGCAACACCCCCGGTGTCACCGGCTTCGTGGGCAACGCGTACGACCCGTACCCGCTGACCCTGGACGAGATCGTCAAGATGCTCGCCCCGGAGGCGCAGGAGAAGGCCGCCAAGCAGGCTGCCGAGGAGGCCGGCCTGCCCGCGCCCGCCGTGAAGCGCACCATCGAGGTCCTGGACTTCGAGGTCGGCGACTCGGTCACCGTCACCGACGGCCCGTTCGCGACGCTCCAGGCGACGATCAACGAGATCAACCCGGACTCGAAGAAGGTCAAGGGCCTCGTCGAGATCTTCGGCCGCGAGACCCCGGTCGAGCTGAGCTTCGACCAGATCCAGAAGAACTGATCTTCTGAGCGACGCTTCCGAAACAGGTCAGACCAGCCCGAAAAAGGCGGTCTGACCTGCTCGGTTTTTAGCCCCGCACCCATACCCGTTATCGTGGTGCGGTATGCCTCCATCCGGATGACCGGACGGACGGCTGAAAACTCTCACTAGGACCCGGAGAGAGCAATGCCTCCCAAGAAGAAGAAGGTCACGGGGCTTATCAAGCTCCAGATCAAGGCCGGCGCGGCCAACCCGGCTCCGCCGGTCGGCCCCGCGCTCGGTCAGCACGGCGTCAACATCATGGAGTTCTGCAAGGCCTACAACGCCGCGACCGAGTCGCAGCGTGGCATGGTCGTGCCGGTGGAGATCACGGTCTACGAGGACCGTTCCTTCACCTTCATCACCAAGACGCCGCCGGCCGCGCGCCTCATCCTGAAGCACGCCGGCATCGAGAAGGGCTCCGGCGAGCCGCACAAGACCAAGGTCGCGAAGCTCACGCGTGACCAGGTCCGTGAGATCGCCACGATCAAGATGCCCGACCTCAACGCGAACGACCTGGACGCCGCGGAGAAGATCATCGCCGGCACCGCCCGTTCGATGGGTGTCACGGTCGAGGGCTGATTTCGCCCCTCGCAGTTCCCCAGTGGTAGGGCCAAGCGCTGGTCCGTACCACGACTCCATGCCTGAAGCACTTACACAGGAGCAGAAGTGAAGCGCAGCAAGACTCTCCGCGCTGCGGACGCCAAGGTCGACCGGGAGAAGCTGTACGCCCCGCTCGAGGCCGTCCGTCTCGCCAAGGAGACCTCCGCCACCAAGTTCGACGCCACCGTCGAGGTCGCCTTCCGCCTGGGTGTCGACCCGCGCAAGGCCGACCAGATGGTCCGCGGCACCGTGAACCTCCCGCACGGCACCGGCAAGACCGCCCGGGTCCTGGTCTTCGCGACCGGTGACCGTGCTGCGGCCGCGGAAGCCGCCGGCGCCGACATCGTCGGCGACGACGAGCTGATCAACGAGATCGCCAAGGGCAACCGCCTGAACGAGTTCGACGCCGTCGTGGCGACCCCGGACCTCATGGGCAAGGTCGGCCGCCTCGGCCGCGTGCTCGGTCCGCGTGGTCTCATGCCGAACCCGAAGACCGGCACCGTCACCATGGACGTCGCCAAGGCCGTCACCGAGATCAAGGGTGGCAAGATCGAGTTCCGCGTCGACAAGCACTCGAACCTGCACTTCATCATCGGCAAGGTCTCCTTCTCCGATGAGCAGCTGGTCGAGAACTACGCGGCGGCCCTGGACGAGATCGTTCGTCTGAAGCCGTCCGCCGCCAAGGGCCGCTACATCAAGAAGGCCGCCCTCAGCACCACGATGGGCCCCGGCATCCAGCTGGACTCCAACCGCACCCGGAACCTCCTCGTCGAGGAAGACCCGGCCGCGGTCTGAGCCTGACGGCTCGCCATCACGGCTGAACCGGCCCCCCGCCTCCCTCACGGGAAGCGGGGGGCCGGTTTCGTTTGTCCCCCGGAGCCCGAAATCCCGTGCGACTTTCCCGTCTCTTTACCGTATGGTCAGACGGTTGATCGATTACAAGGGGTGGGGACTCCATGCTGAAGCACCACAAGACCACCATGGCCGCGCTGGCGGCCGTGCTGCTCGTCGGCGGGGCCACGACCGCCTGTGAGGGCGGCAAGAAGGACGACGGGGGCAAGGCGGGGGCCGCGCAGTCCGCGGCGCCGTCCACCGGGGCGTCCGCGGCCGGCAAGCCGGCCCAGGGGGCCGCGGACGCCGCGCCGGCGGCGTACCTGGAGAAGGTGAAGAAGAACTCCGAGGAGATCACCTCCCTCCGCTACACCATGACCGGTACCGCGCAGGGCCAGCCGGTCAACGCCGACGTCTCGCTGCGCATGAAGCCGTCCGTGGCCATGTCCATGAAGATGTCCGCGCCGGGCGAGGACAAGGCGGCGGAGATCCGCCTCCTCGACGGGGTCATGTACATGGGCTCCGAGGGCGCGTGGCTGAAGTTCGACATGAAGAGCGCGGACCCCAACGCCGCCAAGCAGCTGGACAGCCTCGGCGCCGGCTCCGGCGCCGCCGCCGAGAACCCGGGCGACCGCGCCGGTGACCTCCTGGGCGCCAAGGACCTCAAGACCGTCGGCGAGGAGACCATCGACGGCGTGAAGACCAGGCACGTCTCCGGCACGGTCTCCATCGAGCAGATGCGGGCCTCCCTCGCCGCCCTCACTCCCGAGGCCAAGGAGCGCCAGGAGAAGTCCATCCAGAAGATGGAGGGCGAGGGAATCAAGAGCATGAACATGGACATGTGGATCGACGAGAGCAACCACACCAAGCAGTTCCGCACCCGCGCCGAGTCGGCCAAGGGCCCCATGGACATGACGATGAAGTTCCTGGACTACAACAAGCCGGTCGACATCGCCGCCCCGCCGGCCGACCAGGTCATGGACTTCGGCGCCAAGGGCTCCGGCCAGGGCTGAGGCATCGCCTCCGGACCCGTCGGGGGGCGGGTCCGGAGGCCGATTTGCTCCAGGTCGCATGCTTCACGTACGCTTCCACAGAAGCCAAAGACCGCTGGTCGTTGCCGTGCTCGTAGAGGGTATGGCGGCCGAAGGATCCGCTACTGCGGACGACCCGCGCAGGTGACTGTGGAATCGTTCCCGGAATTTTCCGGTTGAGCTACGCCCTGACGCCTGCGTCGGGGCGTTTTGTATGTCAGCCCCTTCTGAGCGGTCCTCATCACCCGGAAGGAGGCCGACGCTCTATGGCAAGGCCCGACAAGGCTGCCGACGTAGCCGAGCTTGAGGACAAGTTCCGCAGCTCGAACGCCGTTGTGCTGACCGAGTACCGGGGTCTCACCGTGAAGCAGCTCAAGACGCTGCGTCGTTCGCTCGGTGAGAACGCCCAGTACGCCGTGGTGAAGAACACGCTGACCAAGATTGCGGCGAACAACGCCGGGATCACCTCGCTCGACGACCAGTTCACTGGTCCGACGGGTGCCGCCTTCATCACCGGTGACCCGGTGGAGTCGGCCAAGGGTCTTCGTGACTTCGCCAAGGAGAACCCGAACCTGATCATCAAGGGCGGTGTCCTTGATGGTAAGGCGCTGTCCGCCGATGACATCAAGAAGCTTGCGGACCTCGAGTCCCGCGAGGTTCTGCTCAGCAAGCTGGCCGGCGCGTTCAAGGGCAAGCAGTCCCAGGCTGCCTCGCTCTTCCAGGCGCTGCCGTCGAAGTTCGTCCGCACTGCGGAAGCGCTTCGCGTCAAGCTCGCCGAGCAGGGCGGTGCCGAGTAATTCGGCTCGCGCACTGATCCACGCCGCCTAGTGCGTGGGTCGTAGCGGGCCGTTACGCCCGCCTCTCTAGACATATCGGCACCTGCCGAATTAGTGGAAGGATCGCCCATCATGGCGAAGCTCTCTCAGGAAGACCTCCTCGCCCAGTTCGAGGAGATGACCCTCATCGAGCTCTCCGAGTTCGTGAAGGCCTTCGAGGAGAAGTTCGACGTCACCGCCGCCGCGGCCGTCGCCGTCGCCGCCCCGGGTGCCCCGGGCGCCGGTGCCGCCGCCGAGGTCGAGGAGAAGGACGAGTTCGACGTCATCCTCACCGGCGCCGGCGACAAGAAGATCCAGGTCATCAAGGTCGTGCGCGAGCTGACCTCCCTGGGTCTGAAGGAGGCCAAGGACCTCGTCGACGGCACCCCGAAGCCGGTCCTCGAGAAGGCCAACAAGGAAGCCGCTGACAAGGCCGCTGAGGCCCTCAAGGCCGCTGGCGCCTCCGTCGAGGTCAAGTAACACCTCTGAGGCCGTCTGACGGCCTCAACCAAGGGCGATCACCCGTAAGGGTGGTCGCCCTTTGGCGTATTCGCAGTGCCTGACTTGCCCTGGTCTCGTTGGGGAGTAGGGTGATCTTCGTTGCCCCGACGCAGGGTCCGGAGATGATCCGCTCGGAGCACGGGGCCTTGACGAACGGCCAGCGGCGCGCAATTCTCAGACCCGTCGCGAGGTCACCTGGTTCGATCCGGGATCCGAGGCATGGATCGACTACGAAGAGGGCAGTACTCATACGCGCTCTGTGTGCGGGCGCTGCGGCAACGGCCGCGGTGTTGGTTGGACGCGGTGTTGGTTGAGGACGTGGGGAAGGGCCTGTTGCCGGTTTCCGGAAACCTGGTCTGGACATCAGTGAGCCAAGTGGCTACACTGACCCTTTGCGCTGCCTGTTAGCTGTCCCCTGCCCGTCGCCAGGGGCATGCCCACGCTCGAGCACACCGGATTGATACGCCCTGACCTGGTCTTTTAGTCCAGCTGGGGAGGCTCTGTCTTCTGTGTCGGCTGGGACCGGTACGCGCGTAGTGAGTCCGAGCCCTCGGAAGGACCCCCTCTTGGCCGCCTCGCGCAACGCCTCGACCAATACGAACACCGGTGCCAGCACCGCCCCGCTGCGCATCTCCTTTGCAAAGATCAAGGAGCCCCTCGAGGTTCCGAACCTCCTGGCGCTGCAGACCGAGAGCTTTGACTGGCTGCTCGGCAACGCCGCCTGGAAGTCTCGCGTCGAGTCGGCGCTTGAGAGTGGACAGGACGTCCCCACCAAGTCCGGTCTGGAGGAGATCTTCGAGGAGATCTCGCCGATCGAGGACTTCTCCGGGTCGATGTCGCTGACGTTCCGCGACCACCGGTTCGAGCCGGCGAAGAACTCCGTCGACGAGTGCAAGGAGCGCGACTTCACGTACGCGGCGCCGCTCTTCGTCACGGCCGAGTTCACGAACAACGAGACCGGTGAGATCAAGTCTCAGACGGTCTTCATGGGCGACTTCCCGCTCATGACCAACAAGGGCACCTTCGTCATCAACGGCACCGAGCGCGTCGTCGTGTCGCAGCTCGTCCGTTCCCCGGGTGTCTACTTCGACTCCTCCATCGACAAGACGTCCGACAAGGACATCTTCTCCGCCAAGATCATCCCTTCCCGGGGTGCCTGGCTGGAGATGGAGGTCGACAAGCGCGACATGGTCGGTGTCCGCATCGACCGCAAGCGCAAGCAGTCCGTCACCGTCCTCCTCAAGGCCCTCGGCTGGACCACCGAGCAGATCCTCGAGGAGTTCGGCGAGTACGAGTCCATGCGCGCCACCCTGGAGAAGGACCACACCCAGGGCCAGGACGACGCGCTGCTCGACATCTACCGCAAGCTGCGCCCGGGCGAGCCGCCGACCCGCGAGGCCGCTCAGACGCTGCTCGAGAACCTCTACTTCAACCCGAAGCGCTACGACCTCGCGAAGGTCGGCCGCTACAAGGTGAACAAGAAGCTCGGCGCCGACGAGCCGCTCGACGCCGGTGTGCTCACCACCGACGACGTCATCGCGACGATCAAGTACCTCGTGAAGCTCCACGCGGGCGAGACCGAGACGGTCGGCGAGTCGGGCCGGGAGATCGTCGTCGAGACCGACGACATCGACCACTTCGGCAACCGTCGTATCCGCAACGTCGGCGAGCTCATCCAGAACCAGGTCCGTACGGGTCTCGCCCGTATGGAGCGCGTCGTGCGCGAGCGCATGACCACCCAGGACGTCGAGGCGATCACGCCGCAGACCCTGATCAACATCCGGCCGGTCGTCGCCTCCATCAAGGAGTTCTTCGGCACCAGCCAGCTGTCGCAGTTCATGGACCAGAACAACCCGCTGTCGGGCCTGACGCACAAGCGTCGTCTCAACGCCCTCGGCCCGGGTGGTCTGTCCCGTGAGCGGGCCGGCTTCGAGGTCCGTGACGTCCACCCGTCTCACTACGGCCGCATGTGCCCCATCGAGACGCCCGAAGGCCCGAACATCGGTCTGATCGGCTCGCTGGCCTCCTACGGCCGCATCAACCCGTTCGGCTTCATCGAGACCCCGTACCGCAAGGTCGTCGAGGGTGTCGTCACCGACGAGGTCGACTACCTCACGGCCGACGAGGAAGACCGCTTCGTCATCGCCCAGGCCAACGCCGGCCTGAACGACGAGATGCGCTTCACCGAGAACCGCGTCCTGGTCCGCCGTCGTGGCGGCGAGATCGACTACATCGCCGGTGACGACGTCGACTACATGGACGTCTCGCCGCGCCAGATGGTGTCCGTCGCGACCGCGATGATCCCCTTCCTCGAGCACGACGACGCCAACCGCGCCCTCATGGGCGCGAACATGATGCGCCAGGCCGTTCCGCTCATCAAGGCGGAGGCCCCGCTCGTCGGCACCGGCATGGAGTACCGCTGCGCGGTCGACGCCGGCGACTCGATCAAGGCGGAGAAGGACGGTGTCGTCCAGGAGGTCTCGGCCGACTACATCACCGTCGCCAACGACGACGGCACGTACACCACGTACCGCGTCGCCAAGTTCTCCCGCTCGAACCAGGGCACCTCGGTCAACCAGAAGGTCATCGTCAACGAGGGTGACCGCATCATCGAGGCCCAGGTCCTCGCCGACGGTCCCGCGACCGAAGAGGGCGAAATGGCCCTCGGCAAGAACCTGCTCGTCGCGTTCATGCCCTGGGAAGGCCACAACTACGAGGACGCGATCATCCTGTCGCAGCGCCTCGTGCAGGACGACGTCCTCTCCTCGATCCACATCGAGGAGCACGAGGTCGACGCCCGTGACACCAAGCTGGGCCCCGAGGAGATCACCCGGGACATCCCGAACGTCTCCGAGGAGGTCCTCGCCGACCTCGACGAGCGCGGCATCATCCGCATCGGTGCGGACGTCGTCGCCGGCGACATCCTGGTCGGCAAGGTCACGCCCAAGGGTGAGACCGAGCTGACCCCGGAGGAGCGCCTGCTCCGCGCGATCTTCGGTGAGAAGGCCCGCGAGGTGCGTGACACCTCGCTCAAGGTGCCTCACGGTGAGATCGGCAAGGTCATCGGTGTCCGCGTCTTCGACCGCGAGGAGGGCGACGAGCTTCCTCCGGGCGTGAACCAGCTGGTCCGCGTCTACGTGGCCCAGAAGCGCAAGATCACCGATGGTGACAAGCTCGCCGGCCGTCACGGCAACAAGGGTGTCATCTCCAAGATCCTTCCGATCGAGGACATGCCCTTCCTCGAGGACGGCACGCCGGTCGACATCATCCTGAACCCGCTGGGTGTCCCGTCCCGAATGAACCCGGGTCAGGTCCTGGAGATCCACCTCGGCTGGCTCGCCAGCCGCGGCTGGGACGTCTCCGGCCTCGCGGACGAGTGGGCGCAGCGCCTCCAGGCGATCGGCGCCGACCAGGTCGCCCCCGGCACCAACGTCGCCACCCCCGTCTTCGACGGTGCGCGCGAGGACGAGCTGGCCGGCCTGCTCCAGCACACCATCCCGAACCGCGACGGCGAGCGCATGGTGCTCCCGACCGGTAAGGCGCGCCTGTTCGACGGCCGCTCCGGCGAGCCGTTCCCGGACCCGATCTCGGTCGGGTACATGTACATCCTCAAGCTGCACCACCTGGTCGACGACAAGCTCCACGCCCGTTCGACCGGTCCGTACTCGATGATCACGCAGCAGCCGCTGGGTGGTAAGGCGCAGTTCGGTGGTCAGCGCTTCGGTGAGATGGAGGTGTGGGCGCTTGAGGCATACGGCGCCGCGTACGCGCTCCAGGAACTCCTGACGATCAAGTCCGACGACGTGACCGGCCGCGTGAAGGTCTACGAGGCCATCGTCAAGGGCGAGAACATCCCCGAGCCGGGCATTCCCGAGTCCTTCAAGGTGCTCATCAAGGAAATGCAGTCGCTCTGCCTCAACGTGGAGGTGCTGTCCTCGGACGGCATGTCCATCGAGATGCGCGACACCGACGAGGACGTCTTCCGCGCGGCGGAGGAGCTCGGTATCGACCTGTCCCGGCGCGAGCCGAGCAGCGTCGAAGAGGTCTGACGGGCCTGGCCGGGGGATCGAGAAGATCCCCCGGCCGCCCCGGGACCGTTCAGACCATGATTGAGACTCGACCCCGAAAGAGGGATTGACGCACAGTGCTCGACGTCAACTTCTTCGACGAGCTGCGGATCGGCCTTGCCACCGCGGACGACATCCGAACCTGGTCGCACGGCGAGGTCAAGAAGCCGGAGACCATCAACTACCGCACCCTCAAGCCCGAGAAGGACGGACTCTTCTGCGAGAAGATCTTCGGTCCTACCCGGGACTGGGAGTGCTACTGCGGCAAGTACAAGCGTGTCCGCTTCAAGGGCATCATCTGTGAGCGCTGTGGCGTCGAGGTCACGCGCGCCAAGGTGCGTCGTGAGCGCATGGGCCACATCGAGCTCGCCGCTCCCGTCACCCACATCTGGTACTTCAAGGGCGTCCCGTCGCGCCTGGGCTACCTGCTGGACCTCGCGCCGAAGGACCTCGAGAAGGTCATCTACTTCGCCGCGTACATGATCACGTTCGTCGACGACGAGCGCCGTCAGCGCGACCTGCCGTCGCTGGAGGCCCACGTCTCCGTCGAGCGCCAGCAGATCGAGAACCGCCGCGACGCCGACCTCGAAGGCCGCGCCAAGAAGCTCGAGAGCGACCTGGCCGAGCTCGAGGCCGAGGGCGCCAAGGCCGACGTGCGCCGCAAGGTGCGCGAGGGTGCCGAGCGCGAGATGAAGCAGCTGCGCGACCGTGCGCAGCGCGAGATCGACCGTCTGGACGAGGTCTGGTCGCGCTTCAAGAACCTCAAGGTCCAGGACCTCGAGGGCGACGAGCTCCTCTACCGCGAGCTGCGTGACCGCTTCGGCACGTACTTCGACGGCTCGATGGGTGCCGCGGCGCTGCAGAAGCGCCTGGAGTCCTTCGACCTGGAGGAGGAGGCCGAGCGCCTCCGCGAGATCATCCGTACCGGCAAGGGCCAGAAGAAGACCCGTGCGCTCAAGCGCCTCAAGGTCGTCTCCGCGTTCCTGCAGACCAGCAACAGCCCCAAGGGCATGGTGCTCGACTGCGTGCCGGTCATCCCGCCGGACCTCCGTCCGATGGTGCAGCTCGACGGTGGCCGCTTCGCGACCTCCGACCTGAACGACCTGTACCGCCGCGTCATCAACCGCAACAACCGCCTGAAGCGCCTTCTCGACCTCGGTGCCCCCGAGATCATCGTGAACAACGAGAAGCGCATGCTCCAGGAGGCCGTGGACGCCCTCTTCGACAACGGTCGTCGTGGTCGCCCGGTCACCGGTCCCGGCAACCGTCCCCTGAAGTCCCTCAGCGACATGCTGAAGGGCAAGCAGGGTCGATTCCGCCAGAACCTCCTCGGCAAGCGCGTGGACTACTCCGCGCGTTCCGTGATCGTCGTCGGTCCGCAGCTGAAGCTGCACCAGTGTGGTCTGCCCAAGGCCATGGCGCTGGAGCTCTTCAAGCCGTTCGTGATGAAGCGCCTGGTCGACCTGAACCACGCGCAGAACATCAAGTCGGCGAAGCGCATGGTCGAGCGCGGCCGCACGGTCGTGTACGACGTGCTCGAAGAGGTCATCGCCGAGCACCCGGTCCTGCTGAACCGTGCGCCCACGCTGCACCGCCTCGGCATCCAGGCCTTCGAGCCCCAGCTGGTCGAGGGCAAGGCCATCCAGATCCACCCGCTCGTCTGCACCGCGTTCAACGCGGACTTCGACGGTGACCAGATGGCCGTGCACCTGCCGCTCTCCGCGGAGGCGCAGGCCGAGGCCCGCATCCTGATGCTGTCCTCGAACAACATCCTCAAGCCGGCCGACGGCCGTCCGGTCACGATGCCGACGCAGGACATGGTCCTGGGTCTGTTCTTCCTGACCACCGACGGTGAGCTCCGTGACGTCAAGGGCGAGGGCCGCGCGTTCGGCTCGACCGCCGAGGCGATCATGGCGTTCGACGCCGGCGAGCTCGCGCTGCAGTCGTCCGTCGACATCCGCTTCCCGGTGGGCACCATCCCGCCGCGCGGCTGGGTGGCGCCGGTCGCCGAAGAGGGCGAGCAGGAGTTCCAGCCGGGCGACAGCTTCCGTCTGAAGACGACCCTGGGTCGCGCGCTCTTCAACGAGCTGCTGCCCGAGGACTACCCGTTCGTCGACTACTCGGTGGGCAAGAAGCAGCTCTCCGAGATCGTCAACGACCTGGCGGAGCGCTACCCCAAGGTCATCGTGGCGGCGACGCTCGACAACCTGAAGGCGGCCGGCTTCCACTGGGCGACCCGTTCGGGCGTCACCGTGGCCATCTCCGACGTCGTCGTGCCCGAGGCCAAGAAGGCCATCGTCGCGGGCTACGAGGCGATGGACGAGAAGGTCCAGAAGCAGTACGAGCGCGGTTTGATCACCAAGGACGAGCGCACGCAGGAGCTCATCGCGATCTGGACCAAGGCGACCAACGAGGTTGCCGAGGCGATGAACGCGAACTTCCCCAAGACGAACCCCATCTTCATGATGGTTGACTCGGGTGCCCGAGGAAACATGATGCAGATGCGACAGATCGCCGGTATGCGTGGTCTGGTGTCGAACGCGAAGAACGAGACCATCCCGCGTCCGATCAAGGCGTCCTTCCGTGAGGGCCTCACCGTTCTGGAGTACTTCATCTCCACGCACGGTGCCCGTAAGGGTCTGGCGGACACCGCCCTGCGTACCGCCGACTCGGGTTACCTCACCCGTCGTCTGGTGGACGTCTCGCAGGACGTCATCATCCGCGAGGAGGACTGCGGCACCGAGCGCGGCCTCAAGCTCAAGATCGGCGCCAAGGACGAGACGGGTGTCCTCCGCAAGGCGGACGACGTCGAGACCTCCGTGTACGCCCGCATGCTGGCCGAGGACGTCGTCATCGACGGCAAGGTCATCGCGCCGGCGAACGTGGACCTCGGTGACGTGCTCATCGACGCCCTCATCGCGAACGGCGTCGAGGAGGTCAAGACCCGCTCGGTCCTGACCTGTGAGTCCGCCGTCGGCACCTGTGCCTTCTGCTACGGCCGCTCGCTGGCCACCGGCAAGCTGGTCGACATCGGTGAGGCGGTCGGCATCATCGCCGCCCAGTCCATCGGTGAGCCCGGTACCCAGCTGACGATGCGTACCTTCCACACCGGTGGTGTGGCCGGTGACGACATCACGCAGGGTCTGCCGCGTGTGGTCGAGCTCTTCGAGGCCCGTACCCCGAAGGGTGTCGCCCCGATCTCCGAGGCCGCCGGCCGCGTGCGGATCGAGGAGACCGAGAAGACGAAGAAGATCGTCATCACGCCCGACGACGGCAGCGAGGAGACGGCGTTCCCGATCTCCAAGCGCGCCAAGGTCATCGTGCACGAGGGCGACCACGTCGAGGTGGGCCAGAAGCTCACCATGGGTGCCACCAACCCGCACGACGTGCTGCGCATCCTCGGCCAGCGTGCCGTCCAGGTCCACCTGGTCGGCGAAGTCCAGAAGGTCTACAACTCGCAGGGCGTGTCGATCCACGACAAGCACATCGAGATCATCATCCGGCAGATGCTCCGCCGCGTGACGATCATCGAGTCCGGCGACGCGGAGCTCCTCCCGGGCGAGCTCGTCGAGCGCTCCCGCTTCGAGACCGAGAACCGTCGTGTGGTCACCGAGGGCGGTCACCCCGCCTCCGGCCGTCCGCAGCTGATGGGTATCACCAAGGCCTCGCTGGCGACGGAGTCCTGGCTGTCGGCCGCCTCCTTCCAGGAGACGACCCGAGTTCTGACGGACGCGGCGATCAACGCCAAGTCCGACAGCCTCATCGGCCTCAAGGAGAACGTCATCATCGGTAAGCTCATCCCGGCCGGTACGGGTCTGTCCCGCTACCGCAACATCCGGGTCGAGCCGACCGAAGAGGCCAAGGCCGCGATGTACTCGGCCGTCGGCTACGACGACATCGACTACTCCCCCTTCGGCACCGGCTCCGGCCAGGCTGTCCCGCTGGAGGACTACGACTACGGCCCGTACAACGGCTAAGAGCTCGTAAGAGGAAGCCCCCCACCGCTCCGAGAGGAGAGGTGGGGGGCTTCTTCGTGTCCGGGGGAGGGGGGCCGGGCGGGCCGCCGCGGGGAGGGCGGCGGCCCCCGCCCCCGC